>JACMLA010000820.1 GCA_014379815.1 Bryobacteraceae bacterium
CGGCCTGATGGCGGCGATTTCTGATGGCAGGTACGCGATGGTGCCCATTCCCGATCCCGGGCTGGGACCCCGTAGCGTTGATGTTTCGACAATGTACGACACAGAGCAGTATCGCCCGGAGTTGTCCGGCAGAGAGGGCTTGCCTGTGTTCCTGACCCGGCTGTAACGCATAAATGGATCTTCGGAATCTGTTCCGCCAGCGGCGTGAAATTCCGCATGTCAGCTTGCAGGAAATTCGCGACAGTTTCAACGCCGCGGCTTCAGACGAAGATCACTTCCCGTCCACGATCGATCCGCGCATCTTCCATGTAAGGTTGATCGCCCAGTTTCTCGGTGACATGAACGGCCAGACAATAGCCGACATCGGGTGCGGCAAAGGCCGGTTTGCTCGCGTTTTGAAAGATCAGAATCCGGGTGGTCACTTTATCGCGTTCGATCTGGCTGAGGCGATGCTTCGTTTTGTGCCCAAAGATCTGCGCACATGCTGTGGCTCTATGACTGCTCTGCCTTTTCGCGATGCGGCCTGCGACGCGGCTTATGCAACAGAGTCCCTGGAGCACGCGGTCAAGATTGAAGAGGCAGTCTGTGAACTGTGCCGCATTGTCAAACCTGGCGGCCGCATCGTGATTATCGACAAAAATGCCGAGAAGTGGGGCAAGCTGAAAACTCCAGCGTGGGAGCGATGGTTCCGCCGCGAGGAACTGGAAGCCATGCTGCGTCGCCATTGCTCTCACGTTTCCAGCGAGTACATCTCGTACTGGGAGGACGTTCCTCCTGACGGGCTGTTTCTGGCATGGAAAGCGATTCGCAAGGGCTAGGGACGACTGGTTTGCAAAGGACTGCTTTGTGCGGGGCGGGTATCCTGTAAAAGATGTCAGTAACTGAAGTTGTGGAAGCGCAGGGTCACCTGATTGACTCTCACATCATGGAGCGCATCTTCGACACCGTTGTCGAGTTTAGCGGGAAGTTCGAAGTGGAGCGGTTTGAAATTGGCCGCACGAACGGGGACGCGTCCCAGTTGCGATTGAAGATTGAGACGGAAGAGCCGCGCAATATGCAGCTGTTGCTGGAGGCTCTGGTCAGCCTCGGCTGCACTCCTGTCGATAGTGGCGACGCGGAACTGCGACAGATAGACCGGGATAAATGCGCCCCGGAAGACTTCTACTCGACCACGAATCACAAGACCCTTGTTCGAATCGACGGGCGATGGATTGAAGTGCAGGATCAGCGAATGGACGCTCTGGTCGTCGTGCGCGACGGGCAATCCTGGTGCCGGAAACTGAGGGATATCAAGGCCAGGGACTCGGTTGTGACAGGCATGCGGGGGATTCGTGTCGTGCCGGAATCGAAAGAGCGGGACCGTTTGGCGTTCTCGTTCATGAGTGGTGGTGTGTCATCAGAACGTCAGGTCGAAACAGCGGTGCAGCAAACCGCGAATCTGATCCGAAGCGTTCGCGAAGCCGGCCTCAAGGTGATCGTCGTCGCAGGCCCTGTAGTCGTTCACACAGGGGGCAGCGCGTCCTTATCTAAGCTGATCCGACGCGGCTTCGTGCAAGCTCTGCTGAGCGGGAATGCTTTGGGCGTGCATGATATTGAAGCCGCGCTACTTGGGACGTCGCTTGGGGTGCGCCTGACGGACGGTCGCCAGGAGGAGCACGGACATCGAAATCACATGCGCGCGATCAACGTGGTCAACAACTGTACCGACATCCGGGGTGCGGTGGAATCGGGTCGCCTGACTGCGGGCATCATGTATGAGTGTGTGAGAAACAACGTACCGTTTGTGCTTGCCGGAAGCCTGCGGGACGATGGACCGCTCCCGGACACAATCACCGACATGAACGTCGCGCAGGATCTTTGCGCGCAACATCTGAAGGGCGCGGGCCTGGTGCTTTGCCTGGGCTCCATGCTGCACTCGATCGCCATCGGGAACATGTCACCAAGCTGGGTGAAAATCGTTTGCGTTGACATTAATCCCGCCGTAGCGACTAAGGTGAGTGACAGAGGCACAGGGCAAGCTATCGGAGTCGTCACGGACGTTGGGCTATTTCTGGAACACCTGTGTCAGGCGCTGGTCGAGGATAAGCTGGAGGCCCGCGTATGAATGGAGGGTACAGCGACGATCAGGCAACCGCCGGGATCTCTGCCGAGTTACCGGACATTGAGACCTGGCCGAATCACTTCCCGAATTACGAGATCGAGATTGCGATTCCCGAGTTTACGTCCGTGTGTCCGAAGACTGGAATGCCGGATTTCGGCAAGCTGACGCTGCGCTATATTCCGGGCGAGCGGGCGGTAGAGTTGAAATCTTTGAAAATGTACATGCTTTCTTACAGAAATCTCGGAATTTTCTATGAAAACGCGGTAAATCGCTTTCTGCGGGACATCGTAAAAGCCTGCGATCCTGTACGCGCCACCTTAACGGGTGAGTTCACTCCGAGGGGCGGAATCGTCTCCCGCATTACGGTCGGCTATACGAGGGAGCACGGCTACGGCGTCTGATCTGCAAGGAGAGGAATTAGCCGCGATCGTGACGGAGATCCGCAACCGCGTCCGTGCCCGGTACCCGGAAGGTGAGGCCCGCGGGCTGGGTATCGCCCTGCCTGACCTGTTTCCAATAGTGCATGCAAGGGACAGAGCGGAGTCAAAGGTTGCTTCCATCGGATCCGTCAATCCCCGACCTGCAGGGTTCGCCAATGACCTGATCCAGTGGGTGAAGCGCACTGTTGCGCGGAGCCTGGGCTGGTTTGTCCGGGACCAGGTAGAATTCAATCGCTCGATCTTATCGGCGCTCGAAGCCACTCTGGAGACCCTGAATGAAGTGAATCGGGCTCTCGCTGCTGCAGGGGCAAGGATAGACGATAGCGAGCGCGGGGTCCGCCACGATCTGGAAAGAAACGTTCGTCAGATAACCGATAAGCTGGATCCATTTCAGGCAAAGCTGGACATTGTTTTTGCGAAAGCGGATCCCGTTCAGGCACGACTCGACATACTGCAGCCCAGGCTGGAAGATCTCCAGGTAAAGCTGGACCTTGTTCCGCCAATGTTCGAGGCTGTTGAGGCCAGACTCGACTCAGCACAAACGAGACTGGATGCCCAGCATTGCGAGGTAAAAGAACTCGTCGACATTCGCGCTCACTGGGTGCACTGGCGCGAAGAATGGCAGCAGAAGCTGTTTCAGAATGAGGTGTACTACCTCCGGGGGCTGTCCGAGTTGCAGGCCCTTCTCGATGTCCGCCTGAGTAAACTCGATGAAGGATACCGGCAATCTCTGCAGTTGCAGCACTCGGAATACGAGCGGGCGTTGCGTACCGCGACGGATGAGTTACAGCGCAAGTTCTGGGAGGACCTGCAGAAAGTACGCCTTGAATATGAGGCCGTCATTCACCAGGAGTTGCGGCTCATCCGGCAGCGCGCGCCCAGATCTCATGAGAGCGCTCAGCCAGTTGCTCCGTCGTCACCAGCTTCCAGTGCAACTCCGGCTATGGACTACCAGCGCTTTGCTGCCCGGTTCCGCGGTTCGGAAGAGTATGTACGCGACCGGCAAAAGTTCTACTTGCCGTGGTTTGAGGGAAGAACCAATGTGCTGGATGTTGGTTGTGGCCGGGGTGAATTTCTCGAGTTGCTGCGCGACGCCGGTGTCCCTGCAACTGGGCTGGACCTGGACGAAGAATCCGTAGCGATTTGTGTAAGCAAGGGACTTCGCGCCGAGACAGGTGACGTTTTCGACTGGCTCGCCCAATTACCGGATGGTCAGTTCGACGGGATCTTCGCGTCCCAAGTGATCGAGCATCTGACACCCGAACAGTTACCTGACTTTGTGCGATTATGCATTGCAAAGTTGAGAGTCGGGGGCGTGATCGCGCTGGAAACCCCGAATCCGGAATGTCTGGCAATCTTTGCCACACACTTCTATCTGGACCCCACGCATCACCGGCCCGTGCCGTCAGCGCTGCTTACTTTCTACTACGAAGAATCCGGGCTCGGCGGAATCGAAGTCCACCGTTTATCCCCGGCGTCTGAATCAATGCCGTCGATCGAAGAATTGCCAACGGACTTTGCGGAAGCTTTCTTCGGCAGCCTGGACTATTGCGCCATCGGCAGGAAGCTATAGTGCCTGCTCCAGATCGGCGATGATATCGTCCACTGCTTCGATTCCTGCGGAAACACGGACCAGATTGTCCCTGATACCCATGCGCTCCCGCTGTTTGGCACTCACATCCCGATGAGACGCCATCGCCGGGTACAGGATGAGCGAATGCACGTCGCCCAAAGAGGTTCCCCGAACAATCAGTTTCAGCCGGTCCATGAACTCGAACACGTTCTGCCGTGTGACGGCGTTCTTTAGCTCGAAGCTGACGATGGCACCGTACAGGTCCCTGGGGAACATCCGGCTAATCGTTGCTGCATCCGGGTGACTCGCATCTGCCGGAAAGTAGACCCTGTCGACTGCCGGGTGCGAGGACAGCCATGAAGCAATCCGACAGGCGTTGCGGCACTGTCGTTCCATTCGCAGTGGGAATGTCTTGATTCCGCGCATCGTGAGATACCCCTCGAAGGGTCCGATACCCGGGCCGAAAGTTTTCCCAAGTTGCCGCACAACTGGCAGATGCTCCTCATCGCAGATCACCGCGCCACCCAGAACGTCGCCGTGACCTGAAAGAAACTTAGTCAGGCTTTCGACGACGAGGTTGGCTCCGAGTTCCAGAGGCCGCACCAGCAAAGGCGTCGCGAACGTGTTGTCGACAACAAGCGCTGCTCCACAGCCATGGGCAATGGAAGCAAGCTCGTCGATCTGACCTACACGAAGCAGCGGGTTCGAGATCGTCTCGAGGAATATACAGCCGGGCTTCTCCTCCGCGGCGGCGTTGCGCACTGACTCGAGGTCGCAGATGTCGACGAATCGGACCTCAACTCCAAATGCCCCAAGTACCTGCATCAGCAGCTTGATGGAAGCGCCATACAACGCATTCGACGCGAGCACGAACTTGCGGCGATCCAGCAGTGCGGCCATCAGGGCAACCTGCACGGCCATCATTCCTGAGGAGCATGCGAGAGCGCCGGCACCTCCCTCCAGAGCCACGAGTAACTCTTCCAGGGCAGCGTTGGTGGGGTTGCTGTAACGCGAGTAGGATTCGCCAGGAATCTCCTCCGCGAATACCTTGTCGAGATCGTCCGTTGTCTCGTAAAAATAGGTGGAAGCCAGCGATATCGGGGTAGTGGACGCGATATAGGCAGCCGGCTTTTTGCGGTCGCCTGCATGCACCGCTCTGGTATCGATCTTCATTTTCGTTTCCAGCGCACTCCTTCTTTGGTGTCCTCGAGAATGACGCCCCGTTCCAGCAAATAGGCTCGGATTTCGTCCGACCGCTTGAACATTTTAGTTCGCCTGGCTTCCTGACGCTCTGCAATCAGCGTCTCTATTTCCTCCGCCGTTATGTCGGTAGCGGACGTGCCCGGACGTAACACGTCGAACACGCTGTCGAAAAGGGACAGCACCGCATTGGCTTCCGATACATCGCCTGCCCGAAACTCGCCGGAGTCCATCGCGGAGTTCAATTCCCGGATGTACTCAAAGATAGCGGCGAATGCTTCCGCACTGTTCAGATCTTCGTCGAGGCTGGCTTCAAATGCCGCACGTGCCGCGGCGGAACGCTCCCGCACGGCCGGTGTCTCGCCCGGTGCAAATGAATCGGTAAGACGAAGCTGAAAATTCCGCATACGATCGATCGCGGTAGCTGCGGCCTTGAGCCCGTCAAAGGTAAAGTTCAGCTTCTTGCGGTACGGTACGGAAGTCAGCAGGTAGCGGATCACTTCGGGAGCATAGCCCTGCTGGACCAGATCCCGCAAGGTAAAGAAGTTGCCGAGGGATTTCGACATTTTCTGGCCCTCAACGATGAGGTGCTCCGCATGAAGCCAGTACCTGACGAATGGTTTTCCGGTGATGGCCTCAGACTGAGCGATCTCGTTCTCATGATGCGGAAACGACAGATCTACTCCGCCAGTATGGATATCGAGCGTCTCGCCCAGGTACTTCATTGCCATCGCCGAGCATTCGATGTGCCAGCCTGGACGCCCTTCACCAATAGGGGTGTCCCAAAAGAACTCGTTATCTTTCCGGGCTTTCCACAACACAAAGTCGCGCGCATCGGCTTTGTCGTATTCGTCCACATCTACCCGGGCACCGGCTTTCATGCCCTCGAAATCGAGGTGCGAAAGTTTTCCGTAGGTAGGGAACTTTGCGATGCGGTAGTACACAGAGCCGTCGCTGATGTATGTGAAGCCTTTGTCTTGCAATGTCTCAATTGCTGAGACCATCTCCGGAATGTGTTCGGTAGCGCGGACCAGACGCTCCGGACGCTCCAGGCGCAGAGTATCGATATCCTCAAGAAAAGCCTTCTCGTAAACCTCGGTGTATTCCCGCAATGCCTTACCTTGTTGCATGGCACTGCGGATGATCTTGTCCTCCACGTCTGTGATATTCATCACGTGGTCGAGAGTGTAGCCCCGGTACCGGAGCCACCGGCGCAAAATGTCCTGGAAGGCAAACGTCCTCAGGTTGCCGATATGGACGTAGTTGTAAACCGTTGGCCCGCACGTATACATGCGCACGGTCTTGCCGTCCAACGGGGTAAACTGTTCCAGCTGTTGCGTGAGAGTGTTATAGAAGCGCAAAGCCATAGATACGGGCGATCAGTTCAGTGTATCGTGGCGGTATAGAATTAGGACAAAATCATGAAGCTTCTCAGCCTCATCGTCGCAGCAACTTTCCTGGCGGCGCCTGCTTTCGGGCAGCAGCCGAACCAGCCTCAGAAACGCAAAAGGGTCCTCGCCATCGGGGAGGTAAAAGGCTTCCAGCATGACTCAGTCAGCCATGCACTGGCCAGCGTGGAGCGCTGGGGCAAAGAAACGGGGCTGTGGGACACCTACATACGCACCGATTCTCAGCTGCTCACCAAGGCTAAGATTCCTGCCGGCAACGCGCGCAATCTGGATTTCTTCGATGCGGTTATCTTTTACACCACCGGAGAGTTGCCGCTTAGCGACGAGCAGAAAAGCGCGCTGATGTCATTCATCAAAGAGGATGGCAAAGGCTTTATAGGAGTGCACTCCGCAACAGATACGTTTTACCAGTGGCCTGAGTACGGCGAGATGATCGGGGGATGGTTTGATGGACATCCGTGGAATACGTTCGAAGCTCCGGTCCTGGTAGAAGATAAGAACTTCCCAGCAACAAAGCACATGCCGAATTCGTTCGTGTTGCGGGACGAGATCTATCAGTTCAAGAGCTGGTCACGGGAGAACGTCCGTGTGCTAATGCGTCTGGACGCAAGTAAGCTGGACTTGCAAAAACCGGCCGTGCGCCGCGCCGATCAGGACTTCGCCGTAACCTGGGTGAAGTCGTACGGCAAGGGACGGGTCTTCTATTCCACTCTCGGCCACGTCGAAGAGGTTTACGAGAATCCTTTGATACGGCAGATGTATATCGAGGGCATCAAGTGGGCCCTCGGCCTGGTTGAAGGCGATACGAAGTCGCACCCGAAAACGACCGATTGAGCGTGCACATGAGTCCAACACGGCGTCAATTTCTCTCCGCGCTGGCGGCGATTCCTGCATTTTCCTGGCAAGGCCCTAAGCTGCGCATCATCGCATTCGGTGCCCATCCAGATGACTGTGACATCCGGGTCGGGGGCAGTGCCGCTCTGTGGGCGCAGATGGGCCATGCGGTGAAGTTTGTCGCTTGCACTAACGGCGACGCAGGGCATCCTGTACAGGGCGGAGCACCTCTGGCAAGGCGACGGCGGGCCGAAGCGACAGAATCCGCGCGCCGGCTTGGCATCGAGTACGACATCCTCGAAATCCACGATGGCGAACTGATGCCGTCGCTGGAGAATCGCAATCTTGTGATTCGCAAAATCCGCGAGTGGCAGGCCGAGCTGGTACTCGGACCACGGCCTAACGACTATCATCCGGACCACCGTTACACTGGCGTACTCATGCAGGATGCGGCGTATATGGTTGTAGTGCCTGCTGTGCTGCCGACCGTGGCGCCGGTGAAGCGGAATCCCGTGTTTCTGTACTATGAGGACCGATTTCAGAAGCCAACTCCGTTCCATCCGGACATCGTGGTCGACATCAGCACGGTTTGGGACAAAAAGATCGATGGCATGGACGCTCACGAGTCTCAGTTCTATGAGTTTCAGACCAACGTGAATGCCAGTGTAGAGGTGCCAACTGACAAAGCCGAGCGCAAGAAGTGGCTGGCAAAACGCCGCACCCCGACCGCAAGTCCTGAAGTTCTTTCGGTTTACCGCAAGCGTTATGGAGCCGAAAAAACCCCGGTCTATTTTGAATCGTTCGAGATTTGCGAGTATGGGGCACAGCCGGATGAGGCCCGGATCCGCGAGCTGTTTCCGATGCTGCCGAGAACCTGAACCGCGCGGTTCGCTGTGAGCGAGGAGCTAAATCGGAAGCTGCGGGAGCTCCCGTCTGTTGACGAGATGATGCAGCGCCTAGACGCAAGGTGCCCACGCGAACTTCTGGCTGTGGAGACGCGACGCGCGATCGATAAAGCACGGGAGCGACTCCGTTCCGGGGAACCGGTCGAAATTGGCTCCCTTCCCACTCAGATTTTACGGGAACTTGAAACCCTTGAACAGAGTTCCCTACGAAGAGTCATCAACGCCACTGGCGTCGTGCTCCACACGAATCTTGGACGAGCTCCGCTGGTGCCTCTGGAGCAGGTTGAGGGTTACTCTAATCTTGAGTACGACCTGACCTCAGGGAATCGCGGCAAACGAGACAGCCATATCGCGCCTATTCTGGAGCGCCTGATGGGTCGGCCAGGTATTGCGGTCAACAATGGCGCAGCGGCGGTGTATCTGGCACTGAATGAACTCGCCTTCGGGCAGGAAGTCCTCGTATCCCGAGGCGAACTAATCGAGATCGGCGATGGCTTCCGCATTCCCGACATAATGTCTCGATCAGGCGCAATACTTCGCGAAATCGGCACGACTAATCGCACCCGGATTGAAGACTACGAAGATGCGATTACTCCCCGGACGAGCCTTATCATGCTGGTTCATCCCAGCAATTTTCACATCAGTGGCTTTACTTCCAGGCCGAGGCGGCAGGAAGTTGCGGAGCTGGGAAAAAGGCGAGGAATCCTGGTCTATGAGGACCTGGGAAGCGGGTGTCTGGTCGACCTGAAGCCGTGGGGAATCGACGAGCCACTGGCCCCCGACAGCATCGCGGCCGGGGTCAATCTGGTCTCGTTCAGCGGCGATAAATTGGTAGGGGGACCGCAGTCAGGCATTTTGGCGGGTGATCCCGAAGTGGTGCAACGGTTACGTAAGAATCCGATGTACCGGGCATTGCGGCTCGACAAACTAATCTATGCCTCGCTGGAACGAACTCTTCGTCATTTGCTGTTCTGCCGCTGGAACGAGATTCCTACTCTGAGAATGATCTCTCTATCGGCCGAGGAGCTGCATGTTCGGGCGGAATCCCTTTCCTCCAGACTTGTGAAGCTGGGCCTTGATGCAGAGGTGATACCGGGAGTGTCGGTGATTGGAGGTGGTTCCACGCCGAATCAGGCTCTGCCTACTTTCCTTGTGGCAATTCGCATGGATAGCGTCAATGCCTGCGAGAGAGCGCTGCGGCTAGGGGATCCAGCGGTCGTGGCACGCATTGAAGACGACCGCCTGGTACTGGATTTGCGAACTGTTTTCGACGAGGAAGTGACTGCGCTGGAGGCCGCGATCAAGCGCGCTCGAGATAGCTCCCGTCTGCAGTTGATACGCGGATAACTTCGCCTTCGCTGATGAATGGCGGAACCGGCACAACCAGACCTGTCTCCATCTTTGCCGGCTTGTTGACATTGGACGCGGTGGCGCTCTTGATGCCTGGTTCGGTTTCGATTACCTTGAGATCGACCGTGGCCGGAAGTTCGATACTGATCGGTTTGCCTTCGTAAAACTCGACGTTCACCTTAATGTTCGGAGTCAGGTAGTTCACCGCATCGCCGAGCAGTTCGCGGCTGAGTTCCGCCTGATCGTAGGTTTCGGTGTTCATGAAGGTGTATGATTCGCCGTTGCTGTCGTACAGGAACTCCATCGGCTGATCGTCAAGAATCGCCCGATCCACCTGCTCCGTAGAAGAGAATCGGTTGTCAAACATGGCGCCCGTCCGAAGATTCCGCATCTTTACCTGGACAAAAGCGCGAAGGTTGCCTGGGGTGCGGTGCTCAGACTTTAAGATCGAGTAGAGGTCATTGTTGTTCCACTTAATGACCATTCCATGCCTGAGGGATGAAGCCTGCATAAGTTACTGCGTTTCTCCTCTATCGTGCGAACCTTGCCAAACTCTCAGTTTAGCAAAGCGAAACGAAGGCAAAGATACCCTCGCAGCCTGATTAGAGTGGCTTTGTTATATTCGGTCGATGCGAATCGTTCTGATTTACATCTGTGCCGCAGCGTCATGCATGGCACAGGACACTGCCCGAATGGAGCAGGTGATCCGTCACTACGTAGACCAGAAACAGTTCATGGGCACCGTTCTTGTCGCTAAGGGAGACCAGACGGTCCTCAGCAAAGGTTACGGAATGGCCAATCTTGAGTGGAAGATTCCGAATGCGCCTGATACAAAATTCCGGCTCGGTTCCATCACCAAGCAGTTTACGGGTGCCGGCATTCTCTTGTTGCAGGAACGGGGCAAGCTGAATGTCTCGGATCCGGTAAGTAAGTTCTTGAAAGATGCTCCCGCGGCGTGGGATGGCATCACGCTGGCTCAGCTACTGTCGCACACATCGGGTATTCCAAGTTTCACATCGTTCAAGGAATACCGCGAGTCCGAGCCATTTGAAACGACACCTGAGAAGACCATCTTGCGGTTTAAAGATAAGCCACTTGACTTCCGCCCGGGTGAGAAGTGGTCTTACAGCAATTCCGGATATGTACTCCTCGGATACGTGATTGAGAAAGCCTCAGGACAGAGCTATGGGGATTTTGTACGGCAAAACATCTTCGTGCCTCTCGAGATGAAGGACTCTGGCTATGACTCCAACTTCTCGGTTATAGAGCGGCGGGCAACAGGATATTCCCCAACTCCACGCGGAGTTGAAACAGCTGGCTTTATACACATGTCAATCCCTCACGCTGCCGGTGCGCTGTATTCGACAACGGAAGATTTGCTGCGATGGCAGCGGGGCTTGTTCGGCGGTAAACTCCTCAAGCCAGAGTCCATTGAAGCGATGACAACGGCGGTGAAAGAAGGCTATGCGTTCGGTGTAGGTGTCAAGGAAGAAAAGGGTCGACGCAGGGTATCCCATGGAGGAGGAATTGAAGGATTTAACACGATGCTGATTGCCTATCCGAAGGAACGTGTGACGATCGCAGTCCTTGGCAACCTCAACGGCCAGGCACCGGAAAAGATCGCTGCTTCCCTCGACAAGCTTCTGTTTGGCGAGGCTGTGGAACTGCCATCGGAGCGTAAGGAGGTCAAAGTCCCCACCGAACAATTGTCTGCATACACCGGCACTTACAGTCTGACAATCGGAGCGATGATGACCGTGACTCTCGAGGAGGGTCAGCTGATGGCTCAGCTAACAAATCAGCCAAAGTTTCCTATCTTCGCGCAAACGCCAACCCGTTTCTTCTGGAAAGTAGTAGACGCACAGGTCGAGTTTGAAAAAGGTTCAGGCTCCAGCGTTACGGGTTTAGTGCTATTCCAGAACGGACGCGAGATCAAGGCAACAAAGAACTAAGTATGCGCCGCGCTTGACAGCTGCGGCGCATTTCCTAGATCTTGCCTTCCTTCCACTTCCCGCGAAGGAACATCGTGAGGCCCATCAAAGTAATGAAGACCTCCGCCGTGGGTATCGCCGTGAATACCCCTTTCACTCCCATACCGGCAGGGAATGCAAGAGCCCACGCGATCGGAATTTCTAGCACCCAGAACCCAATGATGTTGATTAGTGTC
>JACMLA010000821.1 GCA_014379815.1 Bryobacteraceae bacterium
ATTCTGCATCAGCCGGAGCCGAAGGGGCTCGTTGTACTGGTTCATGAAGAGCACTTTGCTCTGGCCGTCGTTTCTAACTTCCGAGACGAATTCGCAAAACGTAGCCGCGTTCGTCAGGTTCACCAGTGCGTTCGGTTCGCAAGCATGCCGGTCGCCCCCGGAGATGATCGGAAGCTTCCAACGTTTTGCAAGCTGCACCACGCCGCGGTTCTCCTTCCAGGAACGGAGACCATTCAGTTCCAAAGCGTGGATCCACTCTTTATAGGCACCGAGAAAGCGCTCCACCATCGCCGCGTGGAGCCCCTCTCCGATGCCCGGCTCATCCCACAAGGGATGATTGAATACGATCAGCGTCGACGGAAACCCGTGCAGTAGGCAAAACAGATCCGAAAGCCGTGTCTCCGCCGGATCGGCCGTGTAAGCAGCCAGCCGCTCCATCACCTGCGGAGCCCACTGTGCCGGAATATTATGTACGCCAATGTGGAAAAACGATTCGCCGTACGGTACGGTCCACTCCACCGAGACCGGAATCGGATTCGACTCGCGCAGAACCTGCAGCAATGTACCCGCTTCAATGCTGTCGTGGTCGGACAAGGACACCATCGCATCCAATCCCAGATCCCGTTCGATTTGCTCCCGTTCTAAGTCGAACGCCTGCCGGGCCGTAACCGGCGGCGTCCACCAGGCTCGCCGGAAATCCATCGGCTTCCCGTAGTGCTTCTGATACTTTTCCTGTTGCGTACGGACCGCCTGGCTGAGAACAGGAACTTTCTTCGAATACCGGGGGATAAAATCAAGCAGTTCCCGCGAATGCTGGGTGTGACTATGCAATGAAACGGCTGAGCGAAACTTCTTCGCAACCGAGCGGTCATGCCACAGAAATTGCGGGGAGCTTTCTTTCACAGGATCTCCTTGGATTGGGACTTGCCATTCGGTTCAGCTTCGAACGCAAGTTTTAAGAATGACTTTGGAGCGTACTCGAATCGGAGCGGGAGCGGAGTGCGGCTGCTGGAATCGACCCACAGTTTGAACTGCGACCGCCACTTCGTTGTGTCTTCTTCAATCTGTCCCGTCAAAAGGTCAATGGTGTCAGGCGAGCTCGCAATGCCCTTGGCGACGAAATGGGTGCCTTGCTTGCGGTCCTTCACGCGCGCCAGAGTCAGCTTATAGCTCTTCCCGTTGTACACATAGCCGGAGATCACATTCGCCTGGCCCGATTGGATGAAGCGCACCATGGTATGCAGGAAAGTCTTGGAAGCTTCGGCGGGCGAGGGGGTCGCCGTGAAGTTCTCGCGCAGACCGGCCTCCACCGAATGAAACGAGGAACGAATCTCTTTCAGCAGCGTCTTGTGATCGATCCACGTGTACGACGACGGAAACAGGAAGGTGGCTCGCGTGCTGACTGCCTTCCGGCTCCCGCTATAGCCATCCACGGCCGTGTAGGGAACCTTGTCGCCGATGTTCTTAAGATTCGACTTCCCTTCCCTGAAACTCGCCTCGGGCGACGAGGTCATG
>JACMLA010000822.1 GCA_014379815.1 Bryobacteraceae bacterium
GCGCGCCAGGAGCCAGGCCGCTGGAGAAGCCAGCCCGAATGGCTGCCTGCCAGTTTCGTAGGTGGATAGAAGGACAACTTTCACTGGACCGCTCTTACTGCACAGCGCCGGCGTAATATCCTTTGCGGGCCCGGATCCGAATCCCCTCATAACCCGGAACGTCCACCCGAATATTGCGAAAGATGCGGGCGGCTTCTCTCGGCGTATCCTTCACGTCAGGAGTGTACCGAATGATGTACTGGGTGGTCACTTCTCCAGCAACGTTTGCGATCGCCCGGAACATGCCTTGCGCCAGCTGTGACGAGTAAGCTCCCGTGCCTACTGTCAGTGCGAAGTTACCGGCATCCTGCGGCTTTTCGAGGTAAGCAATCACGTCCTTATACACATTCTCAAGGGGGTACTCAACCCTCCCACCGGTTTCGTCCGCGAGACGTCGGAGATTCTTATCGCCTTCAGCCGTGAATCCAAAAGACATGGTGCTGACGCCGTAAATCGTTACCAGATTGCGCTGCGCGAGTTCCAGAACTTCGTCCAGTCCTTTCTTACTCGCGTTGTCGTGCCCGTCACCGATCACCACGATGATTCGCCGGGGCTCAATCGGTTCGCCCTTCACCAGTTTTCGACTGGTGCACGCTGTGTAAATTGCGTCATATAGCGCCGCACCGCCGCCTGGTTTGATCTTACGCAAACGATCCAGCAGCTTTTCCGGGTCCGACGTCGTATTCACCGCCACTTCGGCTTCCGTACTGTAAGTAATCAAATAGCCACTGTACTTCGGATCATTCGGTAAGAGTGCAGAGACCAGCTCCTGTGCGGATTCGGAATACGCCTTCCAGTGGATTTTGCTGGCGTTGCTCAGGTCCATCAGAAAGCCAATCACCACAGGCTGATTTCGCTCGCGAGTGAAAAACTGGATGGTCTGCTCCTGACCTTCGTCGTAGATCTTGAAATCTCTGGCATCCAGGTTGGATACGAAACGGCCTTTGTCATCCGTGACCGTAATCGGGACGATGACCTCGGTAGTCTGTGTTCGAAACGGCTGATCGGCAGGAGTTCGACTCGCAGTGGGTGTGGAAGTAGTCTTCAGAGCGGGCTGGGAAGCAGGTTCGCCCCCGTTTACAGGCGGAATGGTTTGTGCCTGCAGGATACTAGAAAAAACCAAAGCCGCACAAAGACTACATACCTTCATAGATTGGGTGACCCGGTTTCATGGTATCGCGACGGCGCTTTTGGGCAATGGGTTGCACAATCGTTACAGGTTTAGCGTCGAAGCCAGGAAATCAGTCATCGAACCAGAAGCTCGCTGATAATCTGGGAAGCCTAAAATGACTCCTGCAGTCGATCGCTCTCGAACGAAAAAGGTCACGCCCCTCCACGACTACCCGCCACAATTCCGGTACTTCGACATGCTGGTTTCGGCCTTCGTTGCGGTCTTGCTGATCTCCAATCTGGTTGCCCCGAAATTCGTTGCATTCGGTCCTCTCCGGTTTAGCGGCGCACAGCTGCTGTTTCCATTGACGTACATCTTCGGCGATATCTTTACCGAGGTCTACGGGTATGCCGGGTCGCGGCGTGCCATCTGGAATGGCTTCTTCGCTTCGGCTCTGCTGGCAATCGTCAGTGCAGTTATCGTGGCCCTGCCCCCTTCGCCGGACTGGCCCAATCAGAAGGCGTACGAGACGGTTCTGGGCCTGATTCCACGGCTGGTCATCGCCAGCCTGATCGCTTACTGGGTCGGCGAATTCGCAAATTCCTTCATCATGGCCAGAATGAAGGTCTGGACCAATGGAAAGTATCTCTGGACGCGGACGATAGGCTCAACCGCGGTGGGTCAGGCAGTCGATACTGTACTCGTGATGGTTCTAGCCTTTGCCGGGATCATGTCGAACTCAGACATAATCCGCGCCATTATTTCGGGATACGTCGGCAAAGTGATCTATGAGGCGGCCCTGACGCCAGTCACTTATGCCGTGGTGAACGCGCTGAAGCGGGCTGAGGGTGTAGACATTCTGGACGTCGACACTGACTTCAATCCATTCCGCGGCACCATGTCTGCGCGCTGAGCCTAAGAAAAACGCCGTTACAATGTCGTGCGTGCTCCAGCGCATCCGTAACTTTATTGATCAACATTCCATGGTCCGTGGAGGCACGGTGCTCGGTGTAGCCGTTTCCGGTGGCGCCGACTCGCTCTTCCTGCTCAATGTCCTTACCAGACTTGCTGGAGAACTGAAGGTGCGCCTTCACATCCTGCATCTGAATCATGGCCTCCGGGGTCACGAATCCGATTTCGATGCCGAATTCGTCCAGGAGTCAGGAAGAGTTCTGGGGTGGCCAACCACGATCGACTCGGTTTCGCTCGATCCCGATGGGGGCAATCTCGAGCAAAGGGCGCGGGAAGCCCGACTGGATTTTTTTGCGCGGTCGCAGCGCATGCACGCCCTGGACCGGGTCGCAACCGCCCACACACGCTCCGACCAGGCGGAGACCGTTCTCTACCGTCTGCTTCGGGGTTCAGGCACCGCAGGTCTCAGTGGCATACGTCCAATAACCAGTTCCGGGCTGGTCCGTCCGCTTCTGCAAATCGCGAGACCAGAGGTGGAGGAGTGGTTGCGCGCCAATAACCTCAACTGGCGGGAAGACCGGACCAATCTGGATCTTCGGTTCGACCGGAACAGGATTCGACATCACCTGATCCCCATTCTCAGGGCTGACTATAGCCCGTCCGTAACCGAGATACTGGCTGCTACTGCGGAGGTCGCGCGGGACGAAGAAGACTTCTGGTCCGCGGAGATCGACCGTCTGCTGCCAGAGGTCGTCACCAAAAAAAAGCTCTCATCTACCACCCTGAATGCCGAGAAGCTAAGCAGTTTGGGACTCGCACCTGCCCGGAGATTGATCCGGAGGGTGATCGGAGAGGTGAAAGGCAATATGAGAAGCATCGACTTGATTCACGTGGAGCGGATACGCGAACTGGCATTGCAGGCAGACGGGCACGGAAGACTTCAGGTCCCCGGTCTGGATGTGTTCCGCTCGTTCGAATGGCTTCAGGTAGGGACACCCCGGGAAGTTTCGCGTGCCTCCCTCGACTACTCGTATCCAGTCACCGTCGCCGCAAAGGCAAGCTTCCATCTGCCTGGTCCTGAACTCGCTATCTTTTTGGAAAGACGGCAGGTTGGACTTTCCCCGGCCAATGCGATTTATAATGAGGTGGCGGATGATGTGGCGTCCGAGAGCCTGGTCGGTCCGCTAGAGTTAAGAAACTGGCATCCTGGCGACGCAATCGATCTTCCGGAGCGCGGGATGAAGAAGATCAAGGAGTTGTTCCAGGAATTTCGGATCCCTATCTGGGACAGACATTTGTGGCCTGTTCTCACCTGTAGCGAACGCGTCGTGTGGTCACGATTTTTCGGTGTCGCCGCCCGCAATACTGTAGCGGAGCAAACAGAGAGTGTTCTCAGGGTTTTAGTAAGGGATCTTTCCAGCGCACAAGCTGTCATGAACTTGCGCGCTGAGGGACACGCGTGAATCAAAGGAGCTCATTCGTACGTCGAAAGAGGTAAGGTCTCATAAACCTTGCTGGCTCGGGTACAAATGGGACCCATTTGGGAGATGGAATGAATTCGAACGTAAAACAGGCCGTGCTCTGGATCGTGCTGCTGTGCGTCGCGGCGCTGATCTGGATTGTTGTTCGTTCTGGTCGGGGACCGAATGAGCAGGTGTTGACCTTCACCCAGTTTTTGAATCAGGTAGAACAGGGCAAAGTTCGAAAGGTCACAATAGCCGGCCACGATGTCAAAGGTGACTATAGCGATGGTTCGAGGCTGGTCACCAAAGTGCCGCTGAACTACCCCGCCCTCTACAGCCAGTTGCGGGAAAAGAACGTCGATGTGGATATCCGGGAAGCCAGTTCAGGAAATCTGGTTTCTATCCTCATCAATGCCATACCTTTCGTGCTGTTGCTCGCCTTCTGGATTTTCATGATGAGGCAAATGCAGAGCGGAGGCAACAAGGCCCTGAGCTTCGGCAAAAGCCGTGCCCGCTTACACTCCTCTCAACAGAAGAAGGTCACCTTCAAAGATGTGGCGGGCGTGGAAGAAGCAAAAGACGAGCTTCAGGAAATCATTGAATTTCTCCGTGAGCCTCAGAAATTTCAGAAACTCGGCGGCCGCATTCCGAAAGGTGTTCTGCTAATTGGACCTCCCGGAACCGGCAAAACGCTCCTGGCTCGAGCAATCGCGGGCGAAGCGAACGTACCCTTCTTTTCGATTTCCGGTTCTGACTTCGTCGAGATGTTTGTAGGTGTTGGTGCCAGCCGAGTTCGCGATCTCTTCGAGCAGGGCAAAAAGAATGCCCCCTGTATCGTCTTTATCGACGAAATCGACGCTGTCGGGCGACACCGTGGCGCTGGCTTAGGCGGCGGACATGATGAGCGCGAACAGACTCTGAACCAGCTTCTGGTAGAGATGGACGGGTTTGAATCGAACGAAGGTGTAATTCTGGTTGCGGCTACAAACCGCCCTGACGTCCTCGACCCCGCTCTTCTACGCCCAGGCCGTTTTGATCGCCGCGTAGTCGTTGGTCGTCCTGATGTGAAAGGCCGTGAACAGATTCTGCGGGTTCACACCAAGAAAATTCCTCTTGGCGACGACGTTGATCTGGCAGTGATCGGCCGTGGAACTCCAGGCTTCGCCGGTGCCGATCTCGCCAACCTCGTTAACGAAGCAGCGCTGATCGCAGCTCGCCAAAACCGCAAAGTTGTTACGCAAGTCGACTTTGAATTCGCCAAAGACAAAGTCATCATGGGCGTAGAGCGCAAGTCCCTGATCATGAGCGACGCCGAAAAGAAGAATACCGCGTACCATGAAGCCGGTCATGCCCTCGTAGCCGTCATGGAACCTCATGCCGATCCGCTGCATAAGGTTACGATCATCCCCCGCGGAATGGCTCTCGGCCTGACGATGCAGTTGCCGATCGACGACAAGCATTCGTACTCAAAGGACTATCTGGAAACGCAACTGGCAATCCTGATGGGCGGACGGGTCGCGGAAGAGATGTTTATGCACCACGTGACAACCGGTGCAGGAAACGATATTGAACGGGCAACCGACCTTGCTCGCAAAATGGTTTGCGAGTGGGGAATGAGCGATCTCGGACCCATGAGCTACGGAAAGAAAGAAGAACAGATTTTCCTCGGCAGGGAAATCGCGCAGCATCGGGATTACAGCGAAGCGACTGCAATCGATATAGACAAGCAGGTTCGAGGACTTGTGGATGCCGGCTACGTAAGAGCTCGTAATGTTTTGACAAACGGCAAAGAGGCTATGGTTCGCATTGCGGAAGCACTTCTGGAACGGGAGATTCTGGACGGAGCTGAAGTAAGGCGTTTGATCGATGGCATGGAACTCACACCACTGGCGACAAGCAAGCCGAAGAATACCGACGACCCACGCGCGGGCACAATCATTACGCCCGAAGGCCCGATGCGCGTCCCGCCGCTTGAAGGTGGAAGCCCGCTTCCAGCCTGATGGCGCTTCAGCATTCTGACAGTAAAAATGGCGGTGTCCGGAGATCCGGCGCCGCCATTCCTGTTTTCCCGGTCTACCTGTTCGACGTCGACGGCACGCTGGTCGACTCCGCCCCTGACATCTGTAGCTCGATCCAGACGATCCTGGCCAATACCTCGCGCGCCGAAGTCGACCATCCGTATCTAAAACGCTTCATCGGATACCATCTCATCGATCTGTTTCAAGACCTCTTCCCAGAGATTCCGAACGAAGAGGCAGACAAGCTTGTGTCCGAGTACCGTGCCGTTTACTCTGCCCGCGACCACGCCGCGACCACGCTATACCCGGGCGTTCTGGAAACCCTGGCCAGCCTGCCAGGTCGGAAATCAACAGCTACGACGAAGGCAACGGCGACGACGAGAATCGTCCTCGAACGCTTCGGCCTGTTACCCTTCTTCGATCACGTGCAAGGTACCGACGGATTCCCTTCCAAACCCGCACCCGACGTGATCCTTCATTCCATCGCAGTCTTCGGCGCACGGCCACAGGATTGTTTGCTGGTAGGTGACTCCGCTCCTGATATGGAAGCGGGCCGCCGCGCCGGTGTCCAGACCTGCGCAGTCCGATATGGCTACGGGGATCTCGTCAACATGGCTCAATGGGAGCCTGACTACTGGATCGACAACTTGTCAGAACTTCTACCGGACACCGTGCAAACTTCAGTCTGAGATAACCATACTGGGCCCGCTGCCCACACCCGGTGCAGTGAGTCTGGCGGCAACCTGACGCGCAATGGCGTAAAAGCCGGCAGCTTTGGGATCCTCGGCGCCGAGCAAAGCAACAGGCCTTCCGGTATCGCCGCCAATGCGAATAGCAGGTTCCAGAACCAGTTCTCCCAGGAATGGCACGTTCATCGCTTCCGCAGTACGACGTCCTCCGCCCTGCCCGAAAACATCGATGCGCTGATCCGTTCCCGGCACCAGCATGTAGCTCATGTTCTCCACCATGCCGATTACTTCCACGCGAACCTGCCGAAACATCTGTACGGCCTTTCGTGCGTCCTCCAGCGACACCTCGGAGGGAGTGGTCACGATCACCGCACCAGTTACGGGAGCTGTCTGTATGAGGGAAAGCTGCACATCTCCGGTACCCGGCGGAAGGTCGATCACCAGGACATCCAGGTCGCCCCAATCCACTCCCCGCAGGAACTGCTGAATCACACTGTTCAGCATGGGACCACGCCAGATCAGAGGCTTGTCCCCCGGGTTCAGGAAGCCCATGGACATCACCCGCAGGCCGTACTGTTCCAGAGGTTGGATCCGATCGCCTTTAGCCGCGGGGACGTCACGTATGCCCATCATCAACGGAACATTAGGTCCGTAGACATCAGCATCCAGCAGACCCACACGCATTCCGCCATGGGAAAGCGCGATCGCCACGTTGACCGAGACAGTGGTCTTTCCCACACCGCCTTTACCGGAACCGATAGCCAGGAGTGTTTTTACTCCGTCAATCGGTAACTTCGGCTGCTCGGCGTTACCGCCTCCGTGAGGACCCATACCCTGATGCTAACAGGGGAGTCAATTTGTGAACGCTTGCGCTCCCGCGACATCGAAGCGGCGGGCCTGTTCCCCCCGAAGTGCGCCTTCGATCAATACCCGGCCTTTCGCGTCTTTGTTCTTCGCAGAGGCCACAAACTCCCCGAGCCATGGCCCGTTGTCCACAGCCACAACTCGCTTGATAAACCGGCGCTGGTCGCCCATCAGCATCGGACCACCGTCATATCTCAGGAAGCTGACGACATCCGCGATTCCCGACTGCCGCGAGGCAGTGTCTGGCCATGTCAGTCTCACAATCGTGGAGCCGGCCTGCAAGGCACTTTCCGGAGCGGAAAGCCGTCCCTTGCCATTTACTTCCAAAACCATGGTGCTGTTGCCCTTCTGTGGGTCGCGAGGCTTCAGGATCTCGGCACGGCCCTCGCCCGAAGAGGTGACGACCTTCGCAAGAACCAGCTCATACGGTCCTGCTCCGCCGTACTCTTTCGCCTTCTCGTAGTCTGTCCGCTGGTCCACATAAAACTTCGTTTCGGCACCACAACACAGAGCCATCGCTACTGTAACGAGAACGAGTCGCATGGTGTTTATTGAATCATGCAAGAGCGAGATTGGGCTGAGGATTCAGCGACATGTCCGCGAACTCGCCACGGGCGAATTTAGGAAAAGCCGCAGCCGCAATCATAGCGGCATTGTCGGTAGATAGACCCGGAGTGGGAAACAGCACACGCGCACCAATCCGGCGTGGAATCACAGCCTTCCGCAACCCGGTGTTGCACGCTACCCCTCCCGAGACAATCACGGTTTCAGCTCCTGTCTCTTCTACGGAGGATTCGATCCTGCGGGTCAGCTCTTCTACCACCATGTCCTGGAAAGATGCGAGCAGATCGAGAGTCTGTTTCGGCGTCACCTCCAGCCACTCCGCAACAGTTGGCTGTAGATTTCGCTGCAGCAGTTCCCTGCGCATACCGAGTTCCTGACTTAGGTCGCGAGCTTCAAACCACCGAAGCACTGCTGTTTTCAGACCACTAAAGCTCATATCGGTCGGATTGCCTTTCATCTTTGCTGTCGTAAACCGCACCGCCCGTGGATCCCCAAAAGGAGCCAGCGCGTCGATCACCGGACCACCGGGGTAGCCGAATCCCAGCAGCTTGCCAACCTTATCGAATGCTTCTCCCGCCGCATCGTCGCGGGTCTTGCCGAGCAGCCGGTATCCGTTGTCACTGGAAACAGCAAACAGGTGGGTGTGTCCTCCGCTCACTACCAGAGCTACCGCCGGGTACCCAACAGGTTCTCCCGCAGCACGAGCCTCCATAAGTACGGCGTGGATGTGGCCCTCCACATGATTAATCGCCAGCAGGGGCAGGCCGGAAGCAAACGCCAGCCCTTTCGCGTAGGTGACTCCCACCAGTAGCGATCCTATTAGGCCCGGGCCTTCAGTTACCGCGATTGCGTCGAGCTCCCGCAACTGCAAATTCGCCCGTGTCAGAGCTTCCCGCATCACCGGAACTATGGATCTTAGATGCTCCCGCGAGGCCAGTTCCGGCACAACGCCTCCGTATCTGGCATGCGTATCGAACTGCGATGCAATCACCGAAGACAACACCCGCTCGCCGTCTGCAACTACGGCCGCGGCCGTTTCATCGCACGATGTTTCGATCCCAAGAATACGCATTCCCCGCTGTTATTCTAGCGGTCGTGCTGGTATTGGACTTCGACTACAAACTACCCGAAGATCTGATTGCACAAGAGCCGTTGCCGGACAGAGCCGCGTCCCGGATGCTGGTTGTGCATAGTGGCACACAACACTGGGAGGACCGCTTGTTTCGCGAGATCCCCCGCTACCTGCAGCCGGGCGACTGCCTCATCCTGAATAATTCAAGGGTATTCCCTTCCCGTCTTTTCGGAACCAGAAGCAGTGGCACGGCGCGTGTCGAAGTCTTCCTGATCCGGCCTCTGGAGGGTGACAGCCGCACATGGCAGGCTCTGGTTCGGCCGGGTAGAAAGCTGCCTGTAGGAGAGCGGATTTCCTTCTCGCCTTCTCTGGCCTGCCAGGTACTGGACCGCGGCGATCATGGCGAACGAACAATTCGTTTTGAGGGAGACATCGACCTGTACGCAGAGCTCGACCAGTGTGGACACACCCCGCTTCCTCCGTACATCCGCCGCGCCGACCGCGAGGAAGATCGTACACGGTACAACACAGTTTTTGCTGCGACGCCTGGTTCGGTCGCCGCACCGACCGCAGGTCTTCACTTCACTACCGAAGTGCTCAACGAGATTCGTGCGGCGGGTGCAAGGATCGCGTTTGTCACCCTTCACGTCGGTCTCGGAACATTCGCGCCCATCTACGTGGAGACCGTGGCCGAGGTGAAACTACATCCCGAACGCTTCTGTATCGAACCAGAGCAATGGGAAATAATTCGGAGCGCCCGACGGAGGATAGCGGTCGGGACGACAGCCGCAAGGACCGTTGAGACAGCGTATGCACGGGGCGAACTCAGCGGAGAAACGAATCTGTTCTTAGCGCCTGGCTATCGATTTCAGGGCATCAATGGACTTCTTACGAACTTCCACTTGCCACAATCCAGCCTGATTATGCTGGTAAGCGCGCTGGCAGGGCACAACGTTACCATGAGTGCCTATCGGCATGCGGTAGACCAGCGGTATCGCTTCTTTTCGTATGGCGACTGTATGCTAATTCTTCCATGATCTGGCACGACTTACGCGACCCGAATGACCCAAAGCTCGACGAGCTTGCAGAAAAGTATCAGATTCACCCACTGCATATCGAGGACTGCCGGCATAGAAAACAGAATGCAAAAATCGAGTTCACCTCAAATTATGTGTTCTCAGTTATAAAGCCCGTCCAGATCCAGCAGGAATGCATTATCGAGGCTTCCGACCTGGACGTCTTTGTTGGACCCGACTACATAATCACGGTGCAGGAATCGGAATGTCAGCCAGTAAGTGACTTTCTGTCCAGTCTCCACGGAGCCGAGCTCAAAAGCTCGTCTGGAGAGCTCTTTCATAAGATCTTCGACGGCGTTGTCGATCTCTATAATCCCGTAGCGGATACCTTGAGCGAACGCATCGACGTCCTGGAACGCCAGGCACTGCAAACTCCACAGTCCGCCACGATCGAAGCACTGTTCGAGTTGCGGCGGGCTTTGATCGAGCTCAGACGCATTCTCGCGAACTCCCGTGATGTGCTTGGGCATCTGTTACGAACAGAGCACGCGTTTTTGCCGACGTCTCTGTACCCTTTCTGGCGTGACGTTTACGACCACGTGGCCCGGGCTCTCGACGTCGTAGAAGTGCAGAGGGATCTGGTTACAGGCGCAACAGAGTTGTACCTGACATCGGTAGCAAACCAGACAAATCAGGTCATGAAAGTCCTGACTGTGTTCGGAACCGTCGCAACACCAGCCCTCATTATCACCGGGCTTTATGGAATGAACGTCAGCAATCTCCCATACGCGGAGAGCCCTCACGCCTGGGGCATCGTCATGACGATCATCGCGGTCGTGTCGGGCTTGATGTTGCTTCTGTTCCGTATTATGCGCTGGCTATAAACTACGAAACGTGACCCGAAGATCCCTCTTAACGATTCCCGCCCTGCTCGCTGCTCCACACGCCCGGGCGGCAACCAACAACAGCGGCTTGCGAATTGCCGTGTCGACCTACTCCTACTGGCACTTCAAGACAGAGAAATATCCCATCGAGAAAGTGATCGAAAATGCCGCTGCTATTGGCTTTGATGGCGTCGAGATCCTGCATCGCCAGATGGCCGAAGAGGGTCCGGCATACCTGAACAACCTGAAGCAACTGGCGTTTCGTCACGGCCTCGCACTTCCAATGCTCTCCATTCATCAGGATTTTGTAGCACCTGAGAAGGAAGAGCGTCAAAAGAACATCGCCCACACCGAACGATGCATCGCTATCGCTTCACAGCTTGGAATACCTGCCATCCGCCTGAACTCCGGTCGCTGGAAGACGATCAAGTCTTTCGACGATCTGATGAAGGTGAAAGGGAATGAGCCTCCCTTAAGCGGATACTCGGGTGACGATGCCTTCGCATGGTGCGTGGAATCGATACAGAAGTGCATACCAGCCGCGGCCGCTGCCGGAGTTACGCTGTGTCTCGAGAATCACTGGGGTCTAACCACTTCCATCGATATGCTGCTTCGCATCTGGCGTGCCGTCGATTCGCCATGGCTGCGGATCAACGCAGATACCGGCAATTTCCCGGGTGATCCATACGAGGGTATTTCACAACTCGCTCCCCACGCCGCAATCGTGCAAGCCAAGACTTACTACGGTGGCGGCGAATGGTATACGCTGGACCTCGACTACAAGCGCATTGCCGGCATACTTCGCAACGCTGGCTTTCGCGGTTGGGTGTCGCTGGAAATGGAAGGTAAAGAGAACCCGGAGACCGCCGTTCCCAAGAGTTTCGATGTTTTGAAGAAGGCCTTCGGAGCCTAACGCCGGGCGGTTGCCAGCTTCTTCGTTTGATTCTCAAACAGAAACAGTCCGCTTTTTCCACCGACAGCAAAGTCGAGATCTCCGTCGCCATCGAGATCTGCAACCGGAATCTGCATACCTGCGCCCGTCCGACCTCCGTAGTCAATCACGTGCTTGACCCACTCGATGCGATTGCCGGTCTCCGCGCGCAACTGCTCATACCAATAGATCCCGAGGGGTTCCTTTTCTCCGGGATCGCGCCCATTATGCGCCATAAAGCGCTTCCCGGTC
Source organism: Bryobacteraceae bacterium (assembly GCA_014379815.1). The sequence continues at coordinate 11,816 of JACMLA010000822.1, forward strand.
AGGATGTCTTTCTGCCCGTCGCCGTTCAGATCCACCAGCGAGATTGCGTGTCCCTGCGACCAGCTATCATCGATGACGTTCTTTTTCCATGATCCATCGGCATTCTGTTCCAGCCAGAAGATCCCGTAGTCGTGGGCTTGTGACACGACGACATCGTTGCGTCCGTCACCGTTGACATCATGCACATGCAGGAAACTCATTGCGGTGCCTTTTGGGAATCCCGCATGCATCATCCAGTCGGACGACTTTGGATCCGCAGGAGATTCCAGCCAGCCTTCGGGCGTCAAGATATCTGTCCGCCCATCCTTGTTTACATCACCTGCGCCGATGCCATGGCCGTAGCTCCGGTTGCTCGCAATGTGCTTCACCATCGCGCCATCCCGAACCTCCCACCACGCCAGAGGTCGTTTGTCATCGCCAAACTGCGGCAGTAATTCTTCCGCCTTACCGTCGTTATTCAGGTCCACAAGAAAGGCAAACTCTACCGGAGAACCGCTGTCCAGGATATGTTCTTTCCACGTGCCGCCGCGCCCCGGATTCTCCGACCAGATAATTCTCTTGCTGAACCACGAAACGGTAATGATGTCAATACGACCGTCTCCGTTGATGTCCAGAGGCAAGTCACTAAACGCATCGACGTAATTGTTGGTAAACGGCAGATCGCGAAAGTGATGCTTTGTCCACGACGGAGCTTCGTACCAGTTATCCCCGGAAACTATGTCGAGGCGCTTATCGCCATTTATGTCCGCCAGAGCGCATGTCTCGTTGGCACCACCGTCCAGCATCCGCTTTTCAAAGGGGATCTCCGCTGGCCTGCTTACCGCGAACAGCAACATAGCCGAACCCACCAGGACGGCACTCACTAGCTTCATCGAAATAGTCCTCAGGGTTTGCATACTATCAGGAGCGCGGGCACGGCCGCTAAGTGCAGTCCCACCCTGCGCCTACCTTGATATAAAAAAGGCCGCACCGGCGATATGAAAAAGGCCGCACCGGCGGCTCTGGTGGGACACCGCGATACGGCCTTACGCCCCTGCTCGCAGGGCTTGAGATTCCCGGCGTCAGCTCGTCACGAACGACTCGAGGCCGCCATCGCCGCGCAGACCCGCGTCCAACATTTCTGCGCTAACGTGTTTCGGACGGGTACGGATACTCGGGAACCTGCGGCGGGCTCGTCCTCCAGTAGAAACCAATTCCACCGGAATAGAAATCGAATCACTTCCTGTATAAAAACAAATGCCCTCTGGTGGAGTCGACCGGTCGTTGAATGAGCGGCACAAAACCTGATTTACCGGCTCCCGCAAGCACGCTTACTTCAGCCCGCTCGCTTCTTCGACCACTCACTGCACCAGAGGGGCAGGTCAAAAGTGGTACTCCATCAATTCGTTTTCTATATTAGCAATCCATTCGCCAACCGCAAGGCCCAATCTGTCGTTAAGAACCAGAAAGTTACAGACCAGACACAGTGTGGCCCCGGTCCGCTTTGCCGCACTCGTGTGTCAGCACGACACAGAGCGCCTGCACCATGTGACAAACTGGGTTTTGGATGGCTTTGCGTTGCATTTGGGTATCAGCGATTCTAATTTCTCTCCTGGAAAGTCTGGTAGCACAAACCCCTTCTCAGGAAGAATTCAAAGTCTATACCGAGCATCCCCGGCTGCTTCTCACCTCCAAACGCCTCCGCCTTTTACGACGCGAACGGGAGCGTCAGAGTCTGCGGTGGATTCAGTTCGACACCCTGATGCGCGGCCGGGCCGCCATGCCGGAGCAGCCATTCTCGTCCGCGCTTTACTCCCAGGTAACTGAAGATGCAACTCCGTGTCGCAATGCAGCAGCGGCGGTGCGACCGGCAACCGATCTCAGGCAAGTCGCCCTTGTCTTTGACTGGTGTCAGGGCTCGCTCGAAGAACCGTTGATTCAGCAACTGAAGCTCAGACTGGAGCGATCTTTGAAAGAGAGACCTTCTGGATCTTTCGCCTCCGCACGCGACCGCACCTTCGCCGCTTTGGTGCTAAACGACAGTCCGGCCTTGAACCAGATCGTGAATGTCTGGTGGCGAGCAAACGTAGCAAAAGCACTTCGTGAAGGTTCGCGCGAAATTACCCATGCCGACCTGTATCCATTCACCGAGATGATCCACGCCATTCGCGACAATCTGCAGGTGGAGATGCGCGAAGACATTCTCCCAGTCTTCAAAACACTGGCTCACGCTCGTTTACTCAGCTACTATCCTGCCAGCTTTCCCGCAGCTGAAAACGAATACCGCATTCCCTACTTCACCGGTAAAGGCGAGCCCGATCTCCGCCTTGCCGCACTCAACAGGGCCGCGGAGTTCGCCCTCGTTTCCTACGAGAGTAACGCCCAGGAAATGCAATTCCTGCAAGGCTGGCTGCTTCTGGATCGTTTCGTTCTGAAGAACGCATTTGGCGCTCCGTACGAGTTTCTCTGGGCCAACCCGTATCAGCCAGGTCTTCCCTTCCAGAAGACACCCCTGTTGCTGCACGAGGAGCGGAGCGGGACGCTGTTCGCGCGCTCCAGCTGGGAAGAAGATGCCGAGTGGTTGGGAGTTTTTGGCGGCTTAGGGCAACTATTCCGCGACGGCCAGGTCCAGCCCGCGCCTCTTCTCAAACCCCTGGAAATCGGATCGGCAATGATCTTAAGTGGATCCAGAACAGAACGTGAGTTTCAGGTTCCCGACTCCACACCGGATCACTGGTTTCTGCTCGGGCTAAC
>JACMLA010000823.1 GCA_014379815.1 Bryobacteraceae bacterium
CCATAGCGATAGCGAGTAGATTGAGGCTATACATCGCCATCCAGCCAGTACCGTCGGCTTGCTCGATATACCCACCAGTGGGTAGCGGGGAGCTGCGGTCAAAAACCCCGATGTTGTCGAGTCCGAGGAATCCACCCTGAAAGACGTTCTTGCCCTCTTTATCTTTCCGGTTCACCCACCAGGTAAAGTTCAGGACGAGCTTGTGAAAAATTCTCTGGAGGAAGCTGCGGTCTCCTTTGCCATGCCGTTTCTTCTCGATCTTATAGACGCGGTATGCCGCCCAGGCGTGCACAGGAGGGTTTACGTCTCCAAAAGCCCATTCGTATGCAGGCAACTGCCCGTTGGGATGCATGTACCACTCGCGGGTCATCAGCATCAGCTGATCTTTCGCGAAATCCGAGTCAATTAGCGCAATAGGAACGCAATGGAAAGCGAGATCCCAGGCCGCAAACCATGGATATTCCCATTTGTCCGGCATGGAGATTACATCTGCACTAAAGACGTGGGTCCATTCGTGATTGCGGCCGTGTTTCCGGTTGGCCGGAGGCTTTGGCATAGTCGGATCGCCATTGAGCCATTCCTCAACAACATAGTGGTAATACTGCTTGGACCACATCAGGCCCGCAAAGGACTGACGCATCACATGGCGGGCGTCTGCGCTCATGTGATCAGGAATGACGGTGCTGTAGAAATCGTCCGCCTCTGCCTCGCGCGAAGAAAACACCTTCTCAAAACCTTCGCCCAGATTTGTGGGCGTCGACACAAGGTCTGAAAACCGGCAGCGGACTTGTCTGGTTTCACCAGGTGCGAGATCGAGGACGTACCACGCAGCAGCTTTTGTCCCTGTGTGCTCCGGATTCACTGCATTGCGGTCCCCATGAATCACCGCCCGACCAATGCTGTCCTTGACGTAAGGTGACGCGTTTGCCGCTTTATGCACACGGCTATAGTTGGTTTCATTCTCCGTGAAGAGAAGCGGAGGATTGCCTTCAAACGTGAGCCAGCGTTTGCCGTATTCCGGCTCGCGCAACTCAATCACTGCATCGCCGCTGCCGCATCTCCGCAATCCCGGCTTTGGCTCATCGCGGTTCCAGGCCCACCGATTGCGAAACCAGATATGCGGCAGCAGGTGTATTGTTGCGTGGTCCGGCCCACGATTGGAAATCGTAACTCGAATAAGAATATCTTCGACCGATGCTTTCGCATATTCGACCAGCACATCGAAGTATTTGTTCTCGTCGAACACGCCCGTTTCATCGAGTTCAAACTCCGGATCCGCGCGTCCCCGCTTGCGGTTTTCTTCGGTCAGCTGCGTGTATGGAAACTGGGCCTGAGGGTACTTGTACAGATACTTCATGTACGAGTGGGTTGGCGTGCTGTCGAGGTAGTAGTAGTTTTCTTTCACATCCTCGCCGTGATTGCCCTCATTCCCGGTCAGGCCGAAGAGGCGCTCCTTCAAGATGGGGTCGCGACCATTCCAGAGCGCGATGCTGAAGCAGATCCGCTGGTGCCGGTCGCTGATGCCTGCGATGCCGTCTTCGTTCCACCGGTATGCGACCGATCGGGCGTGATCGTGTGGCAGGTATTCCCACGCAGTGCCGTGTTTACTGTAGTCTTCCCGAACCGTGCCCCATGCGCGTTCGGCAAGGTACGGCCCCCAGCGTTTCCAATGTTCTTTGCGTTGGCCTGACGCCTCGAGGCGGCGATGCTCAGCTGTGATTTTGTGGTCCACGTTCGTCCGTCCTTCAGGATGGCACTGGTTCAGGACTGAATGTGAGACGTAGCGGATTTGCGTTCTGGCGGCGAAAATGGATCAGGATTCGGACCGAGTCAGAACCCGCCGAATACCCGGTGTCAGCGCTGCCAGAAGACTGGAGTTCCGCGCCGGAGGCAGGCTGGAAACTACATACATCAGGTAGTCTTTGGTTTCCGATGCCGAGATCGCATAGCCGCGAATATCCTCGCTGTAGACCGGGCTGCCTGAGGCTTCAAGAGTGGAGATAAGTCCAGCTGTCGCGAACGTCTCCCCGTCTTTCTTGCGAGCGATCACCAGTGAGGCCAGATGGGTTCCTGTACGCATCGCGATGTGAACGAACCCACGGTCTTCGTAGCTGCACTCGTGTGCCATCAAGATCTCGAAGTCTTTGCCGGCTACGGATCGAACTGCCGGTAGGAGGTCGCGATACTCATCGCTGAGTCCGGCGATCAAAGCGTCTGCATTGGGAACTTCCGAAGGATACTTGCGGAACACCGCGCAGTGCACGTGATCGTTCAGTCCGGGCCGAAACATGACATTGATGCGTGAAGAGATGGAACTGAGGAACGCATCCTGAGAAGCCGCGGTAAACCGCAGGTGGCCCACTTCATAAGAGAGTCCCGCTCCGATAACGATGGCGAGGACGGCCGTTGCCGCCACGGTCTGGTACCGCCACGATTCCCAGATCGAGGCGCGGGAAGCCGACCGGACATTAGCAAGAATCCGTGTTTCCAGATGACTCGAAGGTGATTCTGAGAGCACAGCCTGCCTCAGACGGTCACGCAACTGCTGCCGCAGAACCAGCTCTTGCAGGCAGTGCAGACAGGAATGCAGATGTGACTCGATTGCTGCCGTTTCCGTGATGCTGACGCTCCGGTCGAGAAATGCGTCGAGCTGGCGCAACGTGTCGATACAAGCCTGATCGGTCGCTGTCTGGTTCATGCTTCTTCTCCACTCTGGCCCTGCTTCCCGATGCCATAAGTTCCCGCTAATTCTGTCAGCTGTTCACGCAGGAGCTTGCGCCCTCTACTAAGACGCGACATTACGGTGCCAATCGGAATGCCGAGTATACCGGCTACTTCTTTATAAGCAAATTCTTCCACGTCGACCAGCAGCACCACAGCTCGAAAACCAGGTGGAATGGTGTCGAGAGCACGAAGGATATCGTCGTCGGAAAGCTTTGTGGGGAGCGGCGGCGTCCACGTGAGGGTTTGCTCAAGGTACTCTTCCCGCTCACTGAGGATGCGGAGGGAGAACCATTTTCTCCGGTGGTGGTTGATGCTGTGAAAGAGAATGCGATATAGCCAGGCTTTGCAGTTGGTACCGGACTCAAAACGATGAAAGGACTTCCAGGCTTGCAGGTAAACTTCCTGGATCACGTCTTCTGCGCGGGAGCGATCCTTAAGAACGCGCATAGCAGTCCGGAACAAGTCGTGCATATGGGGCATTGCTTCGGCTTCAAACTGAGCCAACGTCAGCTGAGGCTGAGCCATTACGGTCGTCTCCTGCTGCTTTGCAGCGCTGAAGGAATTTCTCCTGCCCTCAGCATGGGGCAAAGGCCAGCCTGGTGCGCTCGTACTCATTTTGCCCTTTCCTGCATGGAGCATTGGTTCTGCTAATCAATGATCGAAATCTCATGGATTATTCCCGCAGGTTTGTCAGACACGTACTCACTTCAGGCTAAGATCGAGGTTCTGAAAGCTCTGCATACCTGCACCGGAAGATGCACTTCCCCCGATTGTGGTGGTTTAGCTTGACGCAGTATATCGAGTGCATTCCGAACAAGAGTCGATAGAGTTGCGCGGCAAGAAACATGCCAAGAAGCGGAGCAGTAAGGTAAACCCAGAGATCAGGCGCGTACCTCGCCGGGATTGCCGACGCAAGGGTACGAGCCGGGTTGAGGGACATTCCGGAAAGAGGCTTCTCCCACGTGACGTACGCCGCCACGAGAGCTGCCGCAAACCATGGAGTTTTCATGGTCAGTCTGGGTGTGTTGGCTGTTACGAGGACCGTAAACATCAGCCCAAACGAGATTAGAAGTTCGGCGACAAACGCAATGAAAGGTCCCCTTGGACCCGGTGCGGTCACCGCGAAATTCACTTCAGTGTTTTCCAGTGCCATGCCCGTCAGAACCCATGCAACCAGGACGCCCGTAGTACCGCCAAGAATCTGAAACATCACGTAGAACAAAGTGTCCGCAGGCTTGACTTTGCCTAGCAGAGCGAAGTTGATGGTAAAAGCAGGATTAAGATGGGCGCCCGATCGCTTACCCATTGGAGAGTAGTAGATTGCCAGAAGGGTGGCGCCGAGGGCAACGCCCGCAATCGCGCGGCGAACGAAAGCGGATGTAATCAGTTCGTGCACGCGGGACATGGGATGTTCCAGCAGCACGGTAAAAACGCAAGTGGTGAACATGAAAATTCCCAGTCCACCTGCCTCGCAGAGATACTCAGGCCAGTGAGATCTGAGTGCCTCAACCAGGCGCAAATTCATTTGGGGCTGGCGCTCAGGTCAAATGAGAATTGCATTTCGTTCCTGGTTCCGACTGCGCCCAGCGCTGCCGATGGCGGCTTCAAATTGTAGTCCTTAAGCCGGATTACCGATTCGCCCCGGAAGCGATTTCCTTCACGGCTGACGACGATTCGGGCCGGCTTTGCGACGTCACGTATGGTGAGGTCGCCATCTACTGTGTACTGACCGGCTGTCTGGGTGATCGTTCTGGATTGAAACAGAATCATGGGATGCTGCTTTGACGCAAGCATATCGTCCAGAGCGGCTTTAGTGATTTTGGCGAGGTCTTTTTGGCTGACCCACGTGTCCCGGCAAACCAGACTGGCTGCGGCAATGCGCAGAGTGACTGAGG
>JACMLA010000824.1 GCA_014379815.1 Bryobacteraceae bacterium
AGAAGATTTCGTTCCAGATCGCGGAAAGTCAGTTCGCCCGTCAGCACTTTAAAGAATAAAGACCACGCTTTATCGCTACCCAGCGCCGCACAGAAAGCCTTGGGAAACAACGAAGAGAACAGCACGATCCGGCCACTCCACGCAAGCTCGGAGCGAATCTGCGCATTCACGCCGTCGATGTAAGCCTCTTCGGCCCCGTCCGCCGAATCGAAATTGCTGCTGATCGACTCCGCGACCAGATGCGCACTATGACACGCGTAGGAAATGCCTTCACCGGTTAGCGGCTCCACCATCCCGGCAGCATCGCCGATCGCAAACAATCGTGCCTTCGCAAACACTGTCCGGCTGGTCATCGTGGGAAGCTGATGCCCGCGCCACTTCACGTCATCGATCCTGTATCCGTCTGCCTTTAGAAACGCGGCGAGATACTTCGTCAGCAAGCGTGCGAAACGATTGGGCGCACCGGCCCCAATGTTGACCAGATTGCCTTTGGGAAACAACCACGCATACCCCGAGGGAAGGCTGTTCACGTCGACACGCATCTCGGTAGGGTCAGGAGCACTGCCCCCGATTCTTCGCGCCTCGACCTCAGCATACAAGGCCGTTTGCCAGTGAAACGACGAACGCGGATTCATGTTCTGGTTGACAACGCTGTTGGCTCCATCGGCAGCCACAACGTAGCGGGCGCTCATCACCCCGTCCGTTGTGTCCAGCGATACCGCCGAGTCACCAGGCCTTGCTGCAAGAACCCTCACTCCCTCCCGCACCTGAACGCCACAGGCGGCAGCGGTTTGCAGCAGGTAGTGATCGAATTCTCCGCGGTTGACACAATGCACCACGGGCCGACCTGCGTATTTGACATGTGTGGATCGGAGTCCATGTGTCAGGCGAACTGAGGTGCACGCCGAACGGGTCACGCTGGGGAAGTCGGTAGGAAGAAACGGTAGACAACGGTGCTGAATGCCCCCGCCGCACGCCTTCTCCCGAGGAAACTTTTTGGCATCCAGCAGCATAACCTGGCAACCCTGTCGCGCCAGTTGCGCAGCAGCAACAGAACCGGCAGGTCCGCCACCGACAACCACGATATCCGCGGAGAGTGTCCCCATGCTCCTCCTAGTCTGTGCGAGCTCCGAAGGCCAGTTCCCGAAGCACTTTGCCCCGGCTAGCCAGCAGCCTCGGCTTCAGGTCCACGTAGCCTTGTGTCCCTGCAAACAGGTCCTGCATCACCTGCAGAATAGTCGGCGACCTGCGCATGCATTGGATCATACGCGTAGTCACTTCGGAGAGTAAAAATTTTCCAAGAAACAGTTTCTTCGCCAGGCGCGCTCCGACCGCGAGATCCTCGAACATCTCCCGCCCGACCGCGTTCAAGTACTCAGACGGAGCGTCCAATCCCAAACGCAAAATGGAATCGCTGGCCAGTTCCGCGGAGCGCATCGCGTAATACAATCCTTCGCCAGTTACAGGATCCACCAGGCCAGCCGCATCGCCTACCGCAATCCAACCGTCTCCAGCCACCCGGTTCCGCTTCCACGCCTCAACTTCCAGAGATGGAATGACATGCCCAAAAAAAGGCGCGTCTCCGACGGCAATACCTTTAGCTGCCAGATAGCTTTGCAGAATTGAGCGCAGCTCGCTTGCGGGTTTCCCTTTGCCCGCGATCCCAGCGGACACGTGCCCTTGCCTTGGGAAGATCCAGATGTAACCTTCCAGTCCGGGAATGAACTCAAGGTCTACATGATCCTGCTGGTGTGGAATGAAGTAGCCCAGCGAACTCATTGTGTCGCCGGCATTCCACTGCGTTCCTGTCTCCCGCAAGCCGTTACGCGCGCCGGTTGCGACCACGCAGAAATCAGCGTCGATTCTGCCGGAACGCGTTCTTACAATCCACCCGCTACCTCGCCGTTCCAGTTGCAGGACTCTCGACTTTTCAAGCGTCGCGCCGGCATCCTGTGCCCTCTCCAGCAAGAGCTGGTTGAGATCGTATCGCGAGTAGATCAGCAGCGGCTGCGTCAGGTCAAGCGAGGCGGACTCGCGTCCGCCAGCTCGCAAATATGTTCGCTGAACGAGCTTTTTAGGGTATGCGTTGTGGAAGAGAAAAGGGTACTGCGACCAGGCCTTCCACGTCAGACCGCCGCCGCATGGCTTTTCCCAGGCCAGATTCTCATCGACCAGAATGGTGCTGAGACCGCCTGCGGCCAGCCTCTCTGCCGCGAAGGCTCCCGCCGGTCCTCCACCTAAAACGGCAACGCGTTTCATCGGAGTTCAATCGCCGGAATTACTTCTTTGCACCCGGGGCGGGTGGGTTTACGGGAGGGTGTCCCGCAGGCAGTTCCCCGCCCCCGGCCGGTGCATCGCCAAGTGCACCCTTGGGTTCGGTAGCGGCGCCGCCGTCGGCTCCGGAAGAACCAGACTGAGGAGCACCAGAGTGTCCCGCTCCCTTTCCCTTGACTTCCCAGCGCTCTCCACGCCGGACCAGAGTGTACGTCATTTGCATACCCTGATCCGGCGCGGTCTTCGGCTGGATCGCTACCTGAGCAGTAGCCTCGCCACCTTTAAACTGAACATCGGTGACGTCCACCTTCAGCTGGCTGACATCGAGTGCGGCGTTTGTGCTCAGGTGTTGAACGACCGCTTCTTTGACGGCTTCTTTGTTCTCACCCGCGCGAGTACAAGCGCACAAAACGCAAAAGACAAACAGGTATGGCAGCCAACGAGTCACACTGTGATTATGCACGAAGCACTGGAAGGTGCACCAGATTGCTTAGTAAATGCAAGGGTTCCTGCTGCATGTCAGGCTGCTCCACCAGATACTTCACTACTGCGATCTCATCGCAGCAGGCAAATTTCGGGCAGCGCAAGCAGTCCTTCCAGGCCTTCAACGGCAGCTCACCCCGCTCGACTTCCGTAAAGCCCAGCTTTCCGAAAAATCCGGGAACATAGGTAAACGCGAAGATGGTATGCAGACCGCACTCGCGAGCTTCGGCTTCCAGCGTTTCGACAATCGACCGTCCGACACCCTGACTTTTCACGTCCGGGTCTACGGCAAGCGAACGCACCTCACCGGAGGTCGGCGTGTAGAAGTGCAACGCGCCGCATCCTACCAGCCGGTCGCCGCTCCACGCCAGAGTAAAATCACGGATATTCTCCGACATTTCAAACTCAGTGCGGGGAAGCATAATGCCCTGCGCGGCGTATCCGTTGATCAGACGAAGTAACAAATGAATGTCCTTCATCGACGCCTTGCGGATCGCCAGCGACTCAGACTGAATCAACCCGGGAGTAAATACTCCCGTCTCGGCCGGGTAATCCAGTGTCATTACATTACGCATGTGTTGCCTCCTCAAGCACGATCCTGGTGCCGATCCGTTCGCCCGCCAGAATCCGGGCTACCCCACGCTCCATCGCGCCGGGCGCAATTACTACTTCCCGCGTACCTCCACAGATGGCGTCCGTAGCTGCATTCAGCTTGGCTTCCATGCCACCGGTGGCCACGCCAGACCGTATAAGATGTGTGCAGTCCGACAGACGAAGCGAAGAAATCACGTCGCCTGCACTGCCCTTTACACCCTCTACGTCGGTAAGAAAAATCAGCCGTTCTGCCTGAAACGCAACAGCGCAAGCGACCGCCATTTGGTCGGCATTCACGTTGAAGACTCCACCACC
>JACMLA010000825.1 GCA_014379815.1 Bryobacteraceae bacterium
ATCTTGAGCAGGCGGATGCGGCAAGGCAACTCCCCGAGTTTTCGAACCGGTATCGGAAGAATAACAGGACGTACGCCATGTTTGGCAGATGGCCTCTCGACCGCAATACCGGCTGGAAGGAAATAGGTGAGCTTCAGGGCTTGTATGATATCTGCGCCACTCCCGGAGCCAAGGAAAACGAGGTGTATGTCTACACTGCCACCGGCAAAAAGATCGAGAAATGGGTTCACAGCGCGGAGCAGGATGGCACGGCATTGCATCGCTCCCCAGACTTTGACTTCTGGGTCGCTGATGACGATATAGCGAGGGCGGTTTGTGCCGTGTCCAATCCAACCACTCTTCCTGGTGAGGACCCCAACTTCATTGCGGGGGAGCAGTGGGTCGTCTATGCAGGGTGCGAGGCGGCGAACAAGGAGACATTCATCAACGTGGAGTTCTCCTCCGGCTTCCGAGGCCGCCTTCCCGCAGGCACGATGTACGGAATGGCGGCGGACAGCAGGTATCTGTGGAGATTCAGTAAGGACCAAATCACGTGCATCTCCCATAACGTGATGTTTCAGTTAATTCGGCGCAGACTCACAGATATCTACCAGGAGCAGGCATACTATAGCCTTCCTCCGGAGCTCAAAATTACCCAGTTGGATCAGAGCTTCGATGGCTTACTCGATCTTGCGCCCTGCGACGACGGCACGCTGATGGCTGTGTTTCGCAAAGACGGCAAACGAATTTATACGGCCACGCCCAACGTCGGCCTCGAGAAAGAATGGCTCACGCAGACTTCGTTCTTGCGTCAGATTGTAATCAAGGGAGAAAAGAAGGACGACTACGGGCGTAGCATTCCAACCAACGGTTGGGAGCGATCGGCCGAGGAGGAAGCGAACCGGGTTGCCAAGCAGCCGATCTTCTGTTGGCCCCTCGTCGAAGGACTGGTGAAAGCTCTGCAGAAGTCGCAAGAAGCCCGCGCTGCCACCACGTAGTTCGGGGACGCCACTATGACTCTCCAAACCCATTTTCGAAGAACAGCGGGGATCGTTACCGATGGCCCGTCCGCGGAACCGCGAAAGGAGGCCGACGTCATCATGACGGCGGCCGCCTTGGGCTTTGCAGCGGACTATATCGCCACCGAGCAAAGACCTCTCCAGTTCGACATGGATCCGTTGGATGCCGCCGACCCGCGGCGCGAAGCAGCGTTGAAGGCCACGGTATCGAAGATGGATGTGGCGGTGTCCGCGTACCTGGCGAAGAAGGGGCTCAATGGCCGGGTCCACGCTGGCCTCAGTCCGGGATATTGGCAAGGCGCCGTGATCATGGGCGTCTACGCGCTCGCCGGCCAGGAGGCGCCGCAGGCAATGATGGCGCCGTCTCTGTCGGCGAAGGGCAAGGTGCTATGGGACAAGATCCGGACCGTGCCGCCCACCTTGCGACAGTACACAGGGCGAGGCGCGTACTCGGGTTTTGTCGACAACAACAACACCGTTGGCAACACGGACCCGGTGGGCCCTCGTTCGACGGTTCGTATGGTCGCTCCTCCACCCGGCGTCGCGGCTCCGACCGAGGCCCCGTATTCGCGCTGGCTGCCGCCGGAAGGCGACGAACTCTGGAAGGCGCGCCGGCGCAAACAAGTCCACACCCACGTGCCCTGGGGTCTGATCGGTGGCGACACAGCCGGTCAGGATCCGACGCCGGGCAACACTACCGGCGCCACCAACCTTTCCGACCAGATTGAAGCGGAGATGCGGGACCGGTATGGCATGGTGTTTACGTGCGAGCCCACCATGTCTGACATAGCCACGTACACACATGGAATGATCCAGGCCATTTACAAGGCCTACGCACTCGGCCCGAGCTGCGCCCCCTATGAAATTGCAGTCGGGGACCTGACCAAAAAAATGGCCTCGTGCCTGACCTGCACCCTCTTTATGCACGCCGTGGGTTACCCGCCGAATTCGATTCACCTCGGCAGCGGCGAGTCGTGGGCGCCCCTGTTTGCGCCTTACAACCCCGACGGTCCCACAGAACCGAACGAGATCGGAGTGATCAGAGATCTCAACAATGCGTGGTACGAGCGGTGTCGCGCGTGGCTCAAGATGGGGCTTGAGATCCTCGACGACGCGCACATCGCACCCGGCCACAGGGCGAGCCGCGAGGCTGTGGCAGCGTACCTGAAAGCCCACGATACGGAGCCGACCCTCAGCGGCATTTTGATTCTCGATGCCGTTACCGTGCATGAGCCGGAATTGAATCGTATCAGCCGTACTCTCCAGTAGTGAAGCTGGTCCAAACCGGGTGCCGCGTCCCGGGGCCGACCTCGTGAGGCAGGTTGGCCTATTTAAAATCACAGTTGTCAGGTGCAGAACTATATGCGAAAGCACACACCCATTTTCGTGCGCAAATTTAAGGACGGCCTCATCGGACGCAGTAGCCGTCAGGGCTTTACGCAACAGCGTCACATCGTGACCGAGTTGTTCAAGAAGAGTTGAGGTCCTCGGGCACATCATGGTCGAGCAGGAACTTCACCCGGAGGCCATTTGCCGGGCGACCAGCAAATCGATCTCGCCGCGGTGGTCCTCATAATACGCAAGACACTCGTAAACTTGCGAGCGCGTGAGCTGGGGA
>JACMLA010000826.1 GCA_014379815.1 Bryobacteraceae bacterium
CCGCCCGAGATTTCGGCGATGATCCTGACCAAGTTGAAGGAAGCTGCCGAAGCGTATCTGGGCGAGAAGGTATCGGCTGCCGTGATAACCGTTCCAGCGTATTTTAACGACGCGCAACGTCAGGCAACCAAGGATGCGGGCCAGATTGCCGGCCTGGAAGTGAAGCGCATTATCAACGAGCCAACGGCTGCTGCGCTTGCTTATGGTCTGGACAAAAAGAAGAACGAAACGATCGCGGTGTTCGACTTCGGCGGTGGTACTTTCGACATTTCGATCCTGGAAGTCGGCGACGGTGTGGTGGAAGTAAAGTCGACCAACGGTGACACACACCTCGGTGGCGACAACATCGACCAGAGACTGATCGACTGGATCATCGGCGAGTTCAAGAAAGAGAACGGCATCGACATCTCGAAAGACCAGATGGCGTTGCAGCGACTGAAAGAATCGGCGGAGAAGGCCAAAGTCGAGCTCTCGACACTGTTGGAAACGGAGATCAACCTGCCGTTTATTACGGCCGATGCGACCGGTCCGAAGCATCTCGTCCTTCGACTGACCCGCGCGAAGTTTATGGACATGATCGAAGATGTCCTGCAGAGGCTCATCCCTCCCTGCAAACAAGCGATCCAGGACGCCGGCGTGACACCTCAGCAGATCGACGAGGTCGTGCTGGTCGGCGGTTCGACCCGTATTCCTAAGGTGCAGGACATGGTCCGCAACCTTTTCGGGAAGGAGCCGAACAAGAGCGTTAACCCGGATGAAGTCGTGGCAGTTGGCGCGGCGGTCCAGGGTGGCGTGCTCGGCGGAGAAGTAAAGGATGTATTGCTGCTGGACGTCACTCCTCTGTCCCTCGGTATCGAGACCCTGGGCGGTGTCTTTACCAAGCTGATTGAGCGCAACACTACGATTCCGACCCGTAAGGGCGAGACGTTCTCGACTGCCGCAGATAATCAGACTTCTGTCGAGATCAAGGTGTACCAGGGCGAGCGCTCGATTGCAGCGCACAACCGCCTTCTGGGCGTGTTCCAGCTAACTAACATTCCGCCTGCTCCGCGTGGTGTGCCTCAGGTGGAAGTTACGTTCGACATCGATGCCAATGGCATTTTGAACGTGACCGCCAAGGACAAGGCGACTAACAACGAGCAGAAGATCACAATCACCTCGAGTTCGGGTTTGAGCAAGGACGAAGTCGAGAAGATGGCGAACGACGCCAAGGCCAATGAGGCCGACGACAGGCGTCGCAAAGAAGAAGTCGAGGCCCGGAATGAAGCCGATTCGATGGTGTACAACGTGGAGAAGATGCTCCGCGAGCACCGGGCCAAGATCAGTGACGAGGATGCCCGCAACGTGGAGCAAGCCCTCGAAGAAACGAAGAAAGCCATTCAGGAAGGCAATCTGGAAGGCATTCGCTCGGCAAAGGACAAGCTGACCCAGGCTAGCCATAAGCTTGCTGAGGCGATGTATCGCACGACTTCCACTCCTGGCTCTGAGGGCGGCGCACAGCAGGCTCCTCCATCTGACGCTGCCGGTCAGGCCAAAGACAATGTGGTCGATGCTGAGTTTGTCGACGTCGAAGACAAGAAGTAATTCAGTTAGTAAGTGGGCGCGGGCGGAACGAAATGTTCTGCCCGGTTCTCACTAAGGGGGATAGGCACGTATGGCTGCGAAGCAGAAGGACTATTATGAAACGCTTGGCGTCGAGCGGAGCGTTTCTGACGATGATATTCGCAAATCCTATCGCAGGCTGGCGCGCAAGTATCATCCCGATTTGAATCCGGGCGACAAATCGGCAGAAGACAAGTTCAAGGACGTTCAGGCGGCTTACGACGTTCTCAGCGATACAAAAAAACGCCAGATGTACGACCAGCATGGATTCTATTCGGACAGCGGGATGCCCAACTCCAGTAGCCCCGGTGCAGGGAGTCCCCAGCCAGGTGGTTTCGATTTCCGGGGTTTCGACTTTAACGAGTTTGCGAAAACTGGCCGCCCTGCGAGCCGTCAGGCCGAGGAAGACGCTGCTGGCTTTGGATTCCGTGATTTCTTTCGTGACGTCTTCGTAGGTCGCGAGAATGGTAGTGCAACCGCCGGCGAGGCAACCCAGCGCGGAGCCGACCTCGAGTATTCGCTCTCCATCGATTTCTGGCAATCGATCCGCGGCACTCAGGTCCGACTGAATGTGAACCGGCAGGAGAGTTGTACTGCCTGCAATGGAACCGGGTCGGCGGGTGGCACTTCGCCGGCTTGTCCTCAATGCAATGGCACCGGGAGTGTCCAGCAAACAGCGGGCGCGATGAAGTTCAATCTGACCTGTCCGCGCTGTAGCGGCACCGGACGCTTGAAAAACGTTTGCCCTGCCTGCTTCGGAGATGGCCGGGTGAACCGGCAGGAGACCGTGGAAGTCAAGATCCCTGCAGGCGCGCAAACGGGTTCGAGACTCCGGGTAAGCGGTAAAGGTAATGCAGGCCCAGGCACTGCCGGAGCAGGCGATCTCTACATTAACGTCCGTGTTGAGCCCCATGCCTTCTTCGATCGCGATGGCGACACCATTCAGATCAAAGTTCCGGTGACCGTCGCCGAGGCGGGACTGGGTGCCCGGATAGAAGTTCCCACAATCGATGGACGCGCGCTGCTGAAGATCCCACAGGGGACCCAGAACGGCCAGAAGTTCCGGCTGCGCGAGAAGGGCGTCTTCAACTCCAAGAAGAACCTGCGCGGCGATCAGATTGTAGAAGTTATGCTGAAAGCACCCGACGTGGCTAACGAGAGGACTCGCGAGCTGCTGCGGGAGTTAAGTCAGGTAGAAACGGAAGACCCGCGCGAAGAACTCTGGACGGAGGTCCGGTAGCCATGGCACGTCAAAAGACCAAAGCGGCTTACATGATCTCGGCTGTGTCGGAGCGATATGACATTCATCCTCAGACTCTCCGCCTTTATGAGCGCGAGGGTCTCCTTCGGCCGTCCCGTAGTGATGGAAATACGCGCCTATACACCGACGAAGATCTCGAGCGGCTGGAAGTCATTCTGAAATTGACCAGAGAACTGGGCGTCAATCTTGCCGGCGTGGAGATCATTCTGAATATGCGCGAGAAGATGACCGAAATGCAGCGCCATATGGAAGATTTTGTCCGGGAATTGAACTCGGAGCTGGCGCACCGCACAAGGCCAACCGAATCGTCTGTGCAGAATTCCCTGATTCCCGTGGTCCAGATTAAGGTCTCAAGCAGGGGCTAACGTTTAGGTTTAACGACCGCTCCGCAGCGCTTCGGCCACTTTACGGACAATGGGATCCCGTTCAATTTCTTCCAGCAGTTTCGGCAGGGCGATCGACCAGTTTGGATTTTTGTCGCCCATGGTTGCGGGGAAGTTCGGTCGTTCCTCGACACCCAGAGCGTCGTCGAGCTGTGCTGTCACGATACGTGACGGCGCTGCACCCAGCAGCTGATGCAATTGAACACTGACCTCTGAGACAGTCGCGCTGTGGTCAACACATGCCATCTCGCGAATCTGATCGCGGCAGATCTTTGTTTCTTCTTCGTTCGGGTTTAGTTCGAGACGCACCTGAGTCGCGAGGTCAGAGCCGGTCCACATGCCCGCTACGGTCGGCAAGTCATGTGTGGAAATCGAGGCCAGAGAGAGTTCCGGGTATTTCGACGGCGGATCCTTCTCAAACCAAAACACCCGATACGAGAGGATTCCGTTGCGCTGCAGTTTCTCGCTAACACCTGGCTCAACTGTACCGAGGTCTTCGCCCACGACAAATGCATTTGCGCGATGGCTCTCAAGCGCCACGATGGCGAGCAGTTCATCGGAGTTGGAGCGTACGTAAGCGCCCTGGGCTGGACCGAGGCCTGAGGGAACCCAGAACAGGCGGAACAATCCGGCAACGTGATCGATACGGAGTCCACCAGCATGGCGTAGCGTGGCCCGGATGGTTTGAATAAAAGGCTCGTAGCCCGCGGCTCGAAGCTTCCACGGAATGAATGGAGGCAGACCCCAGTCCTGACCAGCTGTGTTGAACTTGTCGGGCGGTGCGCCGATGGAAATTCCGTGTGCAAAGACATCGGAGTAAGCCCAGGCATCGGCCCCACCTGCATCGACACCTATCGGCAGATCCTGCATGATCGCCAGAGCGCGGCAGCTTTCCGCGAGCTGCGTATCGAGCAGCCACTGCAGCCAGCAGTGAAAGCGAACCCGCTCAAGGTGAGACTCACGGAACCTCTGCACTGCGGGAGAATCGGGGGTCCGGAATGGTTCGGGCCAGCCCTGCCAGCCTCCTGGGTACGTTTCGGCAAGAGCGCACCAGGTAGCGAAGTTTTGCAGATCTCTCCCTTCGCGTGCGACATAAGAGTCGAACTGCGAAGCGGCATCGAACTGCGAAGCGCCTGCAAAGGTC
>JACMLA010000098.1 GCA_014379815.1 Bryobacteraceae bacterium
CGTCGCCAGCATCATTCGGAAAGTCTAATCGAAAGTGTAGAGGAGATCCGAATTACAATCAGCGGACAGGAATGCGGTGTTGCTGAAGAGCGCTAAAGAACCGTTCCCGATCCCGGGCTTTGCCAAGGTAGATCCATGTGCTAGCCCAAAATTGTGGACCGAGTGGCTGTTGTAGATTTCAGTTAATATGAAAGGCGTACTGGAGTCCATTGACATGACTCTTTTTCAGCCGAATCCAGGAACTCTGTTCACCGAAGCCCAAGCCCTCAAGCTTTTGATCGCAAGATCTAAGTTCCGCACCAGTCAACCCAAGTTCCGGTAGTTGTGTGAAGAAGCCGTCAAGCACAGTTTGCAGTCTGGACCGTATCTGTCTGCGGAACTCTGAGAGTGCGACACAAGTGCCATTCTGCCAGCCCACCGGACCTTCGAGTTCAAGCCTTCCGACACTCTAAAGTGCGGAACAGCCGGCATCGACGTTCCAGCATCGCGACGGTGCCCGTCAACTCGTTTTTGGGTCGAACCCGTGCATCGACAGCCGCCGCTCTTGAAGAGTTTGTAACGGTGCCGCTCACGCGTCCGGTATCCAGTTGTGCGAGAGCCTCAAAACAGGCCAGAAACGAAGAAGTAGCCAGGCGCGTGCGAGACATCACCACAAATTGCTGTACCTGTACGGATCCACAAAACAGGCAATCCTCTCGATTACCTCGAGTGTGTATTCTTAGACGAGGGAGACGAATCTTGGCGAACCTGTATTGGTCACAATGTCCTGTACTCGAGAGCGTTCCAGACAAGGTTAGTGGAGCTTGGGTTTTCCGGGGCACCCGTGTGCCTGTATCCGCCGTCTTACGAAGCTTGCCGGCGCCTCTGGACCAGGTGCTCGAGGATTACCCTTCAGTGACGCGAGAGCAGATTGAGGTGGTCCTGGAATTTCTCGCCCGCTCGGCGGATCCAATCTTTACTGGAGAATCAGCCGCCAGTCTTATAATTCATGCGCATTCTCCTCGATGAGAATCTGCCACACAGACTCAGGCTGCTACTGTCCGACCATGATGCCCGGACGACTGCCTACCAGGGCTGGGCAGGTCTGACCAATGGAGCCCTGCTAAAGGCTGCGGACGATGCTGGTTTCGATGTGCTGATCACAGCGGACCAGGGAATCCAGTACCAACAGAACATAACGAGCTACAGACTGGCCATAATTGTTCTGAGCACCAACAAGAAGGCGCTCATCATGGCCAATGTAGATTCCATCCTCTCTTCACTGGCTGCAGCAAAGAAGGGGCTTATCGTGTTGGTCGACTTTGGCAACTAACCCTGTGTTTAGTCACTGGGAACCTGGAACTCTCCAAGCTCCACTGAGCCTTTTCGGCTGGCCGGCCAATCAATCCACTAACGCCTATTCAAGGACTCGCGCGCGGAGCAGTAGAACTCGCTTGCTGATTGAATTGGGGACGGAACCGAACGGCAAGTAACGTAAGATCGTCTCCTTGCTCCAGGCCCTTCGTAAAGAGGTTGACACTCGATAGCACCTCTTCCAGCAAATGCTCAGCGGACCGATCTCGCGCGTTCTCAAGGGCGGTCTTCAGTCTGGCCTCGGTGAAGAACTCGCGAGCTGCGTTCTCGGCTTCGGTGACACCATCGGTGTAGAAGAGTAGACCGTCGCCCGGGTCCAGGTGCGCCTGACCATCCATGTATCTGGCATCTTCCATCACCCCCAACATCAGCCCTCCTGGCTCTCTTAGGAACCTTCCTGTCTGGCGCGAAGAGGAAAGATAGGCTGGAGGC
This sequence comes from Bryobacteraceae bacterium, assembly GCA_014379815.1. Next base: position 1,786 of record JACMLA010000098.1, read on the forward strand.
TGGCCCCCGGAGCTGAATCGGAAGTCTCCAGTTTCCAGGTCTAAAACTCCGTAGATCAGTGTCAGAAAAATTTCTCCGCCACTCTGCTTCAGCAGGACGCGATTCACGTGCTCGAGCACCTCTCCTGGCGAGCCACCCTGAAGGGCCGTCGCACGCAGAAGAGTTCGGCTGACCGCCATAAAAAGGGCAGCTGGGATTCCTTTACCGGAGACGTCGCCAATTGCGAGGCCAAGGCGGTTGGCGTCGATCAAAAAGAAGTCGTAGAAATCCCCACTAACCCGTCGGGCCGCAGCCATACTCGCTGCGATCTCGAACTCCTCACGGCCGGTGATGACCTCCGGTAAGATCGCCTGCTGCAACCTCGTAGCAATCCTAAGCTCGTGCTCGAGCGTCAGGAGTTCTTCCTGAGCTTCTCGTCCTTGCCTAAGGATCTGCAACTCGCGTTGCGTCTTATCGATTGTTCTTTCAAGATCAGCAAAGTCAATCGGCTTCGTCAGAAAATCGTAGGCGCCGCCGTTCATGGCCGCCCTGATGTTTTCCATATCGTCGTACGCCGAGATGATCACCGTTTTGAGAATGCGGCGTAGTTCGCCAGCCTTCTTCAGCAGCGTCAAGCCATCCATAACCGGCATGTTGATGTCGGTGACTACCAGTTCGATTAGCGGATGGGAGTCAATTATCCGGAGCGCTTGTTCTCCGTCCCCGGCAAAATGAAACTTCAATTCTCCTGCGGCAATTCGTTTTCGGAAATTATGCCGAACCAGCAGTTCGAGGTCGGCTTCGTCATCGACCACAAGGATTTCGCCGTTTATCACAGGCTCTCCCGAGGAATGACCACCACGAACTCGGTATTGTTGTTGCTGCTCTCTGCCCGGATCGTTCCGCCGTGCCCCCGTACGACAATGTCATTGCTAATGGACAACCCAAGTCCAGTCCCTGCGCCCGCAGGCTTGGTCGTGAAGAAGGGATTGAAGATCTTAGGCAACAGCTCCTCGGGAATGCCCGGCCCGTTGTCACAGATGCGGACCTCGACATTAGGTCCAGCCGACTGGCTTCGGATACTCACCACTGGATCAAAATCCTCTCCTTCTTTCTTCCGGCGTTCGTATGCGGCGTAGCAGGCGTTATTGACAATGTTCAGAAAAACGCGGCTAAGATCCTGGGGAACGGCCGAGATGATACCGACATCCGGTTTCAGATCACTGACGATACGCACGTTAAAGGCGCGATCCTGTGCGCGGAGGCCATGAAACGCAAGACTTACGCAATCAGTCAACAAACTGTTCAGATCCACCGGCTCTCGCTCACCCGATTTTCCACGCGAGTGCATCAACATGCCTCGCACGATACGATTGGCCCTGTTCCCATGCTCATCGATCTTGGCGACATACTGCTCCAGTTGATCGAGGAGCCCAAGGGTGGTCGCATGGCGGGGATCTGTGCCAAGTTGCTCGCGAACCTCAATTACCAGCTCGCGCGATGCCGTAGCGAAGTTCGTGACAAAGTTCAGAGGGTTCTTGATCTCATGCGCAATTCCAGCTGTCAATGCGCCAAGCGACGCGAGCTTGTCTTGAACAACCATTCGATCCTGTGTTTGGCGAAGCTGATTCAGCGCTTGCTCAAGTTCGTCAGCCCTGCGTTTCTCTTCCACGCGGAGACGAGTCTTTTCTATCGAAGCCTCGATCCTCGCGCTTAGCAGCACCGGATCAAAAGGCTTGACAAGATAGTCATCGGCCCCCATCTGAATACAACGCACAGCACTGCTGCTCTCGTCCAGAGCGGAGATGAGGATCACTGGCGTGCTGCAAAGAGCTGGATTCGCTTTGATTTGGGTTAGAACCTGAAATCCATCCAGAACCGGCAGGACTACGTCCAGCAACACCAGCGCGAAATCACCTTCGTCCAATAGCTGCAAACACTTTTGCCCATCATCGGAGACTGTGACGTCGTAGCCTTGCTGCTCCAGATACCTCCTCAAAATGTCGCGGTTTCCAGCGCTGTCGTCTACCAGAAGCAGCCGGGGGCCGAGGGCTCTCGCTTCCGACCGCGCCGAATCTGCGCCCGGGTTCGAACGGGAATGCGAAGACTCGGAATCCTGCGCTAACGCAAGAAGCTGTTCCGCCGCAAAGCGGAGATTCGCGATGCCGGATTCCAATTGCTTTGGAGCGCCGTAAACCAGGTCGTCAACCCCAGACAATAGCTGCCTGGCCCCAGGCACAAGAGATAATTTCAGCTCACGAAGGGCAGCCGCATGAAGCAAACCGCTCTCCGTACTTAGCGCCTGTTCCGTGAACTTCACCATCTCTCTTGCATTTCCTATGAGTTTGACAAGGCTCTCGCGGGCTTTACCGGTACCTTCGGCAGCTGCTGGTCCCTCCAGCTCTTCCAGCATCATCTCGCCATTTCCAATGATGTGGTTCAGGGGAGTCCGCAGAGAGTGACGCAACTCGGAAGCTGATGCGAGAGTATGACGTTGCGTTTGCAAACCGCTTTCAGGTTAGCCTATTTCCGGGGTGGCAAGGAGTCCGGAAATCAGATCCATTCACAATCCTAAGCTGCCGCAGCAGGCTCAACTTCTTCGGCCTCCACAGTTACAGCACTTGGGACCCTCTCATGCAGCAGCAACTCCGTAGCCAGAACCCTGGGCTCGGCATGAAATAGCCTCGGAAGCGGAAAATCCAGAAGCACGTTGCAGATCGAGAGCAGACTCATACCCTGGTGATGTGCCATCCAGGAGCGGATCACATCGCCTCCGGCCAGAGTGTAGTCCACGGCCTCGTAGAACCCGTAGCTGCCACTCCACCCAAATCCGTCCATTACCCGCAAGTTCGCGACCGCGGCCTGCGGATCAGTAAGCAATCCGAGGAACGTGGAATACGGCGATATGACGAGCGTCTGTTTATCTCCGACTGCTTTCATAGCAAGTTCAGGAACTCCAAATGCCGCATACCCATACTCGCAATTCAAAGCACCTGAACAAGCCGACTCCGAGATGCCCCACGGAACTCCTTTACGCCGGCCATACTCCTGTTGCACTCGAACTACTCGCTGCAGGCTATCCTCGAGGATGGTGCCCAGATGATGGCGCATCCAGAGTGCGGGCATCAGGTACTCAAACATCGTGCCGGTCCACGACACCAAAACCTGCTCTCCACCAGCCAGCGTGTGACGGCGTCCCAGGTGGAACCATGCATCCTGTGGAATATCGCCCTTGGCGATCGCTACAAAACAAGCGATCCGAGACTCGGAAGCCAGAAGGTCATATGCCGCTTGCTCCAGCTTTCCGGCAGCCGTGTCGAAACCTACCGAAAGCACTTTCCGCCTCTTGTGGAACAGGAATTCAAACTCCATCGCATCTGCAACGGCATGAGAGTCCTCGGCGATTCTCTGCAGTTCGAGCCTGAGCCCATCAGTCAACCCGCGCTTGGCAGCGTCCTCTGAGGCAAACTCGAGGGCTGCCTGCTTCAGCGTCCATAGACATGCCACCAGATTCCCGCTGTCTACCGTAGATACAAACAGTGGTTCCACAGGCTGGAGCGTTCCTGTGTCATACCAGTTTAGTAAGTGCCCTTTGTACTTGGGTAGCGCAATTAAGGTATCGAGTGATCGACGTACCTTCAGAACAAAAGTCTCTAACGAATCCCGCCCCATCAGCAGAGCCGCAATACGTACATTTAGCAAGAACCCGACATTTGTCGGTGACAACCGGTCTGCGACTGCGCCGCTCTCCCGAATGTTGTCCGGAATCAGATAGTGGTTAGCTTCATTGCTCCACTCATCGAAAAACGCAAGTATCTTGTCCGCTGAGCGGTCTAACAACTCGACATCGTCGTCAGTAAGTGTCTTGTTAGTTCCGCGCGGAGCCCGGTTGAGCCAGTCCGAGATCGCGCGCGAACTAAACCATAGAAGCAACACCGGCGCCGCAGGAGCAAGCGAAGCGGGCCGAATCAGGTAGAGGGCGCCGAGCAGAGCTGCAGCGATCCAGGGCGTCCACTCCATATAGGTGTCGACTGTTGCTTTCCCACGGGTTGCCGTTTCGGACTCGGCGGCAGTCTCCCATTCCAGCAGCTTGCGGCGCGTTACGAATACACGCAAGACTGAGCGCGCGATCGCGTCCAGCGAGAGCAAAGCCTGATGCAACAAGAATCCAATTCCAAGTAGCGCCATCAGGTGGCCATTCAGGATGGCTTTGCCAAAATCCCGCGCCCAGGCTTTCATTCCAGGTCGTCCAACCGGTGCCCGCAGAACAGAAAAGACGAGGCTTGCCCAGACTGGCATCAGCCACATCGCGATACTGGCGCCGGTCCAGTGCCACACATTACCCGGCAGATAAAACCAGCCTGCGAGAAAAAGCGCCAGTGTCGCAGGCTCAAACAAACTGCGTCGCAAGTTATCCAGAATCTTCCATCGCGAAATCAGATTGGTGGGATTCGGGACAATATTCCCGTGGTAATCGGGAACGCGAGGCAACAACCATCGGGTAATCTGCCAGTCTCCCCGAACCCAGCGGTGCTTCCGCCGGCTATACGCGCTGAAATGCGACGGATAGTCGTCGATCAGTTCGATATCGGAGACCAAACCAGCACGTGCATAAGCGCCTTCAATCAGATCGTGGCTGAGAAGTGCGTTCTCCGGGAATCGCTTCCCAAGGCTCTCGTTCAGGGCGTCCACATCGTAGACGCCCTTGCCTGTAAAGCTGCCCTCGCCGAACAAGTCCTGATACACGTCGGATATCGCACGGGTGTAGATATCGAATCCAGTCTGGCCCGAATAGATCCCGGCAAGTCTGCTTCGCACCGAGGACTGAATACTGACTCCTACGCGGGGCTGAAGGATGCCATAGCCCTCGCCAACCATCTTCGTGTTAGGGTCGACAACCGCGCGGTTCAGTGGATGAGCCATCGTGCCGATCATCCGTGCGGCTGAGCCACGGGGCAACTGGGTATCGGAATCCAGAGTGATTACATACTTCACCCGAGGCAAAATCTCCAGATTGCCGACCTTGACAGGAAAGCTGTCGAAGCCACCTCGCAGCAGCTGGTTGAGATCCAGCAGTTTGCCTCTTTTGCGCTCCCAACCCATCCATCGGCCTTCGCTCGCGTTGAAGACACGATGCCGGTGAAACATATAGAACGGCGTACGCCCATGCGAACCATACCGCGCGTTCAATTCTTCAATCTGCGCCTGACAAACTGCCACCAGCCGGTCCCGGTCATCAAATGCGTGATCCGAATCCGGCGAATCCGTTACCAGTGCGAATGCGAGCTGGTCGTCAGTGTTGGCCAGATACCGAATCTCCAGATCCAGCAGTAAATCCCGTACCTGAGCGTCGCTTAGAAGCAGGGTAGGAACTGCGATCATGGTGGTGTAC
>JACMLA010000827.1 GCA_014379815.1 Bryobacteraceae bacterium
AAAGCTCTGGTGGCAAGCAAAGGTGGGCCCTACCAGACCCAGGCCGCCATTGCAGCATTGCATGCGACCGCGCCATCCGCTGCTGATACCGACGGGGGGCAAATTACAGGATTATATGGGGCAAATTACAGGATTATATGGTGCGATGCTACGGCGTTCTCCGAATCCGGTTCTCGAATTAAACGCCGCCGTAGCTATGGCCATGGCGGGCGAGGTTGACGAGGCGCTCGACTGGATCGCTTCTCTGGAACAGAGAAATGTCCTGAAAGGTTACTATCTCCTGCCGGCCGCGAAGGCGGACTTGCTTCGAAGGTGCGGGCGCAACAGCGATGCTTATGTCGCGTATGCCGACGCACTCTCGATCGCGCCTACCGAAGCGGAGAGACGCTATCTGAGGGGCAGGATGATCGAAGTGCAACCCTGATTAGAAATCGATTCGAAGAGCGACCTGACCCTGCCGGGGTGTATTTGATTGCTGAGTCACACGACCGAAGTTTCCAGCCGAAACGTTGCCAACGGGAGCGTTGAAAACCGTCCGGTTAAATGCGTTGAAGAATTCCGCACGGAATGTCAGAGTGACTTTCTCCCAAAGCGGGGTTCTCTTAATCAGGCCAAACGACTCATTCAAGTATTCGTCGGCGCGCAGATCGGTGTAGGCACGGGCAGACGTACCGAGACGGAAGCCTGTGGGAGCGGAGAACGCGGCGGGGTTAATCCAGGAGCCTGCCAGAGGATCGGCTGGAGTCAGTCTCTTCGTCACGTCTGAGTTGGCATCCGGCCTCAGTATTCCGTTGAAGATAGGAAGTGTTGAGTTGGCCGTCAGCGCGATTGGGCGACCTGACTGGTATTGATGAATCCCTGTCAGTTGCCACCCTCCGACTACTCTGCCCGCAATTCCACCGGAGTTCAGAAACGGTTTACCTGGTCCAAAAGGAAGCTCCCATGTATAGCTGATAGCGACTACGTGCGGTACATCGTTTGTGCTAACTGCTTTCTCCAGGCGACGGTTGTAAAAGGTCTGACCAGAAGGGCCCCCTCCCGCCGAGACGTCGCCATCAGAAATTGTTTTCGCCCAAGTATATGCACCCAGAACCGTCAGGCCCCGCGCAAATCGCCGTTCCACTTTGGTCTGCAAGGCGTGGTACGTCGAATTGCCATTTGGGTTCGAGTTATTCACCACGTTCAGGTACTGAGGATAGGGGCGAAGTGCTTGCGCCACTGAGCCCCGGAACCCTGCGTAGGGGGCTGTGATCCCAGCTGCTGCCGCAGCGGGTGACGTGATGTTTTGGGTCAGAGTAGAACCTAGAGACAGGTAACTCGGGTCCACTTCATTTATGTTGAAGAGTCCGGTACCGAGACGCGTGCCCTTGACACCGACGTAAGACGCTTCCAGAAGCAGGCCGGTGATGACCTCCTGCTGCACGCTGAACTGAAAATTCTGGAAATAGGGCGGGCGGGCGTCGCCTCGACCGATCATGTTCACATTGCTCCCGTTCTGCACAGTGGGATCAATAAAAGGTGGCCGAGGCCAGTTGGAAGGAAATCCGGAATCCCAGTTGAACGCCGGAGTGACGCCTGCGTCGAGCGTTGCGTAGGAAGGCGAACCGTTGAAGCCGAAAAGGAAGTTTTGCGAGCCCCGGAGACCCTGAGTGGCGTTACCCGGACCGTAGAACATCGTGTAGCCTCCGCGAAGAACCGTCCGGTTGAAAAGCTGGTACGCAAATCCAACGCGCGGGCCGAAGTTCTTCCAATAAGAATCGGCGAAGCTATTGCGGCTATCATCGCGACCGGGTCCAGTGCCAAGAAACGACACAGCCCCCGGACGTCCGCCCGCGCCTGGATTCGGCAAGCTGGGATCGAAGCTGGAGAAATTATCGTTATGTTCGCGACGCGGTGCGAAGTACTCCCAGCGCAGTCCGAGGTTCAACGTTAGCTTGCGGGTGATCTTCCAGTCATCCTGAACGAAAGCCGCCCAATATTGATATCTGTTCCCCGGGACAACCAACAAGGCGTTGTACTCGGCAGCATCGACCTGGCCCAGCAGCAGGCTCGCGAAGGAGTGGCCACTGTTCGCCCTGCCCGCCGCGGTGGGAAATGCTGTCTCGTTCGAGTTGAAGAAGAAGCGGCCCTGTTGATTTGCCGGATCGGCCCCGTTGGTCTGCATCCAGCGCCCGTCTCCACCAAACTTGAAGCTATGATTTCCGCGGACCCAGCTGAGCGTGTCTGCGATCTGCAGAGTGTTGTTTACCTGCTTGCCCGTGTTCTTGGTTTGATCGCCCCAGCTGGTTAGGCCATCACCAAGCATGATACGGGGAAGGATATCTCCGGGAGGGTTGACCCCGGTCAAACCAAGTTGCTGCAAGTATCCCTGACCGGAAGTTGTCCTGGACCAGACTTGAGGCTCTCGCGTGTAACCAGCCCGTAAATTGTTCAGAACCGTTGGTCCGAACAGGTAGTCATGATTCAGCCGAAGCCAGCGCGCAGGACGCTGCTCGTCAAGGGCCGGGCTCAAAGCGCCTGGAAGCCGCTCGGGGTCCGTCAGCGACTGCTCGTTCCAAAAGACGAAAAAGTTCACGCGGTTTTTGTCGGAGAACTGGTGGTCGAATTTGCCGGTCCAGACATTACGCTCGATGCTCTGTGAACCTACAACTTGAAAATTGTTGAGTTGGCTGGAATTGGATGGCGTCGGCAAGAACTGCAAGTATCTTCGCGAGACGGCACTGAATTGGTTTTGGGGAATGATGTTCCCCGGGAACGGGTCCCGCGTGAAGCCGCCGGCACCATCTGCGCGCGTCGTTGCCGGGTTGTAAATGATTACCGGCTGTCCGTTGCGAGTAACGCCGGAGAAATCTCCTCGCTGCATGGCCGTTGTTGGGAAGCTGACAAGCTCATTCAGAGCTCCGGCCCGAAAGCGGTATCCGCCGTAGACGAAGTGAAAAAACGTGCGGTTGCGACCGTTATACAACTTTGGCAGCAGAATGGGGCCACCGAACGCAACGCCAAACTCGTTCTGCTTGTTAATGGCCCGCGTTCTTGCAATAAATCCTCGCGCGTCGAGCTTTTCATTGCGGAGATACTCCCACACAGAGCCGTGAAACTCATTGGTCCCGGATCGTGTGGTGTATACCTCGAAACCCGCTCCGCTACGACCGTATTCCGCACTGAAATTACTGCTCACCAGCTTAAATTCAGAAATAGATTCCACCGGCGGATACGTGAAAATCAGACCGCCACTCTCAGGGCTTGTGCTGCCGATACCGTCCATCAGGATCTCTTTGGAACGGTTTTGAGACCCGTTGATCTGAGTGTTCGAGGTATCCCCGGTAACTCCAGGAGCGAGGAATACAAATGATCCGGGGTGTCGCATGTTTCCGGAGACCTGCAGCGGAAGATCGATAATGCGTTCCCGATTCACTACGGTCCCGAGATCGGAGGTAGCACTTTCGACCAGAGGTGCGGCTCCTGTTACCTCAATTTGCTGCTCTACCTGCCCAACTTCCAGCATCACGTTGAGCGCAAGCGTCTGGGCAATGCTGAGCTCTGTGTCTTTGCGGACGGAGCGCCGGAAACCCGGAGCCTCGATGGTGACCTCGTACTTGCCTGCCGGAAGCTGGCCGACGACATAGTTGCCCGCGTCGTTTGTCCTGGTGGTGCTCCGTATGCCGGTTTCCTGGTTGCTAATTACAACCGTGGCATTTGCTACTGCCGCGTCCGTGGCGTCGGTAACTCGCCCGGTAACCGTGGCCCGGTCCGATTGAGCGTAAACAAGAGATGTCGCGAACAAGGCGAACAGCGACAGTGCAGAACGGGGCTCAAAAAGATAACGCATCAGGATCCTGAGTCGCAGAAATTAGAATTCACTGTAGTGCCCACTTCCGGGAAGCGCATTGAGCGTCCGGCTTCGGAAGGTTTGTCCGTCCTTCACCGGACCGACATCTCCCAGTTGCTAAATTACCTCATGTGTTGAAGCCAGTGTTGTCGCCAGATGCAAACCAGATTCTTTGTGCTGCGGGCAGGCCAAACTAAAATCATGAAGATCCTGCTGACTGGTGCGTGCGGGTTTGTCGGAAGTCGGGTCGCAGAGAGCTTGAAGTCGGCTCAGGGAGACCTGGAAATCATCGGACTGGACAACTTCAGTCGCCCAGGCTCAGAGACAAATCGGGTACGCCTCAACCGCCTCGGAATCAAAACGACCCACGCCGATATAAGGATGACCAGCGACCTCGGGGGATTGCCGAAAGTAGATTGGGTTATCGATGCCGCAGCTAATCCTAGTGTGCTGGCAGGGATCGATCAGAAAGTGAGTCCCCGGCAGTTGTTCGAACACAATCTGCTTGGCACTCTGGAAGTTCTTGAGTATTGCCGGTCGATCGGAGCTGGGCTGATACTGCTAAGCACCAACCGTGTCTATTCCATCGCTGCCCTCAACGCGTTGCCACTCCAGGTCACGCGAAATGGGTTTGTTCTGGACGATTCCAAAGGCCTGCCGAACGGAGTGTCTCCTGCCGGCATTGATTCGCTTTTCGACACCTCCCCGCCGATCTCTCTTTACGGGACATCGAAGCTCGCGTCTGAGCTGTTAGCTCTCGAATATGGCGCGGCCTTCGGCTTACCGGTCTGGATAAACAGGTGCGGACTCCTCGCGGGAGCGGGTCAGTTCGGCACCGCAGAAAATGGAATCATCAGCTACTGGATCCATGGACATTGCTCCGGCGCCCGACTGCGTTACACGGGTTACGAGGGCCTCGGCTACCAGACACGTGACGTTCTTCATCCCCGGGATCTGACAGCCCTGATCCGAAAGCAGATGAGCACGGCGCGATCACAGGGACGACGTCTCTACACAGCAGGTGGAGGATCGGACAACGCGATCTCCCTTGCCCAGCTAACCGATTGGTGCAACAGCAGGTTCCCGGCCAATCTGCCGGAACCCGATCTTAGGCCCCGGCCTTTTGACGTGCCCTGGCTGGTGATGGATAACAGCGATGTCCATCACGAGTTCGGCTGGGAACCGGAGACCTCTTTATCTGAGATTCTGTCCGAGATAGCGGAGCACGCAGAAGCTACACCAGGATGGCTTCAGGTATGCGCCGGGCAGTGATGACAGCCAGCCGGTTACCGCCTGCACGCGGTTGGTTGTAAAAATCTACCGGCGCCGGACTGAAACGCGTACCATGCGGGTTTAGGCCCACCGTTCAAGTCCACGGTTCCCAGCCCCGAAAGAAAATTACTGAAAGGCGATCCGGCCCAGAGCCCATAGCTTGAGACCAGACTGCTGAGTACGACCGGATGAATGTCGCTCTTGAGAAAGAAATTCGCCGCCACAACCGTGCCACTGTTCTGGGCTAGCGCTCTGAACGTATTCTCGTAGAACTGGCCCTGAAGCTCCGGAGAACCATTCACTTCTCGCGAACTCGAAAAGCCCAGCTCCGTAATCAGAATCTGCCTTCCATTCGAACTGCGCACCAAATCTGTGAGGTCGGCCGACGCCGCAGAAGGGTTGCGTTGCATCAAACCGACACCCAGTGGGTAATAGGTGTACCCAACGTGATCGCCCAGATCCTTAGTGCGGTCAAAAACCAGACTGTTCAACCTGACGTTGTGGAAGGCATAAACAATCCCCGTGGAGGCGCCGGGGCGACCTCGGCGGAGTTCACTTTGTCCCACTGCAAAGAAAGTCCGGAAAGCTGGTATCTGATCCTGATGATTTTGTAGGTAAATGTCAGCTTCGTTGGCCAGATGGAAATACCGGACGGCTGGCATGACAGGCGTTATGGCGGTCAGCAGGTCCGACAGGCGACGCAACACCAAAGCATCGTCCATCGCTTTTCCCTTTAGGTCGTCTGGAAATAGCGGACCATTGGTGTCGACGGCTCGCAGCGTTAAACTTGCCGTCATACCTTTCTGACTGGCCCAGGCGGCTATCTTCCTGATCCGATCAAGTGCGAAAACGCCGGGTGAGGGCTCCAGTTCAGTCCATGTCGCACTTATGCTGAGGTACCGCGACCCGCTCTCGAAAGTCCGGTCCAGTTCGGTTTTCAATCCCGGATCTGAGTAGTCTCCATAAGCGGCCGGATTCGGGTCGATACCTATTGCTGGACATTCCGCAGCTCGTACGCCAGCAGTTGAGAGTGGCAAAGTGTTGTTTACTTGAAAACTGCTAAGCGTAAATGCATCTGCCTGTCCAATCTGGACGAAACCGACGTCCGGAGCCAAATACCAGTCCTCGATACCACCTCCAAGCCAGGTAAACTTGTAGCGTCGGCAGTTGGCCAGAAAGGCGCCGTTGACCGCCATTCTCTCAGTGTTGCTAACGAGGGTGGCGGTTCCTGCTTCACCAGTCACCGAT
>JACMLA010000828.1 GCA_014379815.1 Bryobacteraceae bacterium
ACCTCCAGACAATAAACCGGGGATCATCATTCTCGGCATGCACCGCAGCGGAACGTCGCTCATCGCTCAACTAGTTCACAGATGGGGCGCGTACGCCCACGAGGACGCGATGTTGCCGGGCGACGTGTGGAACCCGAACGGGTACATGGAGCCAGCACCGCTCGTGAGGTTCAACGACGAACTTCTTGGAATGCTCCAGTCGCGCTGGAATGTTCCTCCCCATCGTTGCGACAAACCAATGCTTGCCGAGCTCGCGCTGCAGCCAGAGCTTCGCGCACGAGCGCAGGATCTGATCGGACCGATGTTGGCCTGCGGTCGGCCATGGTTCTGGAAAGATCCTAGACTTGCCATCCTGCTGCCGTTCTGGAAACAACTCTGGGGCAAGGTCGTGTATATCATTCCAGTGCGCGAGCCTGGTGACATTGCTATATCGCTTGGGAGACGGGATGGTTTCTCTATGCGGACATCCCTTGTCCTTTGGCACAGGTACATGTCGGCGCTTGTTGAGGATCGTGACGTACTAACGTCCTCGGGGATGTTTTTGCGCTTTGAAGACCTGCTGTCTGACCCCATCACCGCGTGCCGGCGGATTGCCCATTTTCTCGATCTGCAGCTAGGAAACCCAGATCCGAAATCCGACGACCTGGCGCAACTCATGGCGGCGGCTGTCGAGGAGAAACTCTGGAGAAGTCGCAGCGACTTTCCGTTGTGGGAGAATCCCCTGGCAAGCGAGGCCGAGAGATCGTTGTACGCGACGCTACTCCGACTGACAAAAGGCGATTCCACACCTTCCGGGAATTTCCCGCCGGAGCCACATTGGAGGGAGGTCCTTATTGCTGAGGACCTGATGCAGCGAACCGGTGTGATGAGTGCCGTGTGCAAGGTCTACTGGAGCGACTTGCATGCTGAATTCTGTGCAGAGCAAAGCAATTCGGTCCCCCTCACCATGGACGGGTCGCCTCAGCACGTTAGAGTTTCCATCCCCCCCTGGCAGAGTTTCGGTACAACTAAACTCCGTGTCGACTTTGTAGATCGTCCGGCAATTGTTTGGCTGACTGCGATGGAGTTGACCGATAGCGAGGAGAACGTGATCTGGGCCTGGGACCGTCGAGTCGATTCGATTGTAAGCCTGGCGCAGAACGATGTCGCTTCATGTAACTCGCTGTGTGGAGAGAGTGGCTGCGTCCTGCAACTGAATGGCTATGATCCGTGGATCGTAATTGTCCTGGATTTCACCCAGTCCGCAGCGTTAAAAGATGGCGCTGGTTTCGCCATGGAATGCTCCTGCTCTGCGTCCGTCGCGTTTGTTCTGGACGCCCAGAACGCGCTAATCCGACACACTACGGATCGTTTGCAAAGACTTGAAGGCCGACAAACCGAGATGTTCGGCGAGCTCCGGGAAAGATTACGCGAAGTTGAAAGTTTAAAAGTTGTGCCACAGTCTGCACCGCATGAGAACGAATGTGTGATCATGCCGTCGATCGATCGCCTGCAACAGCTTGAAGCAGCGCAGATTGAACTTTGTCAAACTGTTCACAACATTGTGAACAGCAGGTCATGGAAGACGTTAGTGGCTGTAGGAGGGCTAATGCTACGCCTGAGGATGGCGACCGTGAACTCAGTTACGGCTGTCCACCGGTTGCTGGGGAGACCGAAGAACAGGGTGTAGAAGAGAAAGAAAACATCAATGTGCCTCAAAGGCACGTTTCCCGTTGACGATGAAAGGTGCAGGCAGAGATTCCCCGGCGTGGTTGAGCAGTGTGATGCGGACGCGGGCCGATGATGCGTAGAGGCTTGCCGGCACATTGGCGGTAAGCAAAGTGGGGCCACCATACGCCGTAATCAGGGGCGTGCCCGACCAGAGGACGATGGTATCCGGTGTCGCGTGGCTACACTCGACCGCCAAAGCCGCTTCACCATCAGACTGGCTGTGAAAGCTTTCACCGGCTACGGTACTGGCAGGCATAAGCCGGTGAATTTCAGGAAGGTGAGGAAGAGCGACTGGCGACGAAGATACGCCGTCGAAAAACTCATTCAAGGACAGGCGGTCTTGCGGAGATGGAGGCTGAACACCGGCGCGGGTTTTATGCGGCACCCAATCCCGCTGCCACTTGGCCTCAAACGCTTGCTTGTTCTCGTGAAAAATGCGGAGGGACGCTCTTGAGGAAAGCTTACTGAAAGAGCCGTTTCCGAAATGATGAATGAAACAGTCTTCTGCAGTCACCGTGCGATATCCCGCCTGTTGGACTCGCAATGAAAAATCATCATCTTCGAACATGCCGACCTGGTAGCGCTCGTCGAGACCCCCGAGTCGGTCCCACAGTTGCCGTGAGATGACGCCGCAGAACAACGGCACAACCGGGACATCCATAACCGCGCCCTCATTCTGGAGGGCAAGATGATCCGCGAATTGTTCCATCTGCTGACAGTTCCGATACGTGGTCCCGATCCTTGTTTGATTGCCCGAGAAGTTGGTAACCGGAGCCGTGAGTCCTATGGAAGGATCTTTTCGAAGCGGACGCAGCAGCCGCTCTATGGAGCCGCGAGTCAGAATCGTATCGGGGTTCAAAATCGCGAGGAACTCGCCACGTGACTCACGCACACCAATGTTGTTACCAGCTGCAAAACCAGTGTTCCTATCCAGCAACACTAATCGGATGCGGACGTCTTCGGTGGCGAGTGCCTCCAGTTCCACCCTTGTGTCATCTGTGGAGCCATTATCGACAAAGATAATCTCCATGTTTGGATAGGTTCCATTCCAGCGCACCGAATCGTGGAAACAGCGAACGAACTCCGCACTGTTGTAAGTGAGAACAATCAGTGACACAAGCGGAAATCCATCCCGGATCGCGGAATCGATAGTCTCGAAACGTTGCGCCCAGGTATTTGCCCGCGCGAAGTCGATCCGCTTCTGGCGCAGTGCCTCCGAGTCGTCATGCAGTGCCGCATCCGTTTGCGCAACAAACTGGCCTGGAGTGCTGGCGAGATAAACGATGTCATCGTACTGGAGTAGCTCCGGCATTGGGCTGCAGATAACCGGCTTACCCTGCGAGAGATACTCATAGAGCTTCACCGGGTCGACCGCGCGAGTGAGCTTTGTTACCAGGAACGGAATCAAACAAGCGTCAAAGTTACGCAGGTACGAGGGAATATCCCTGTAGGGCTTCTCTCCTAGGAAATGCACATTGGGCAGGGACTTGAGCGGCAGCATGTTGCCACTATGAACGTGCCCGATGATCACCAGGCTGTAGTTGGGACGCTGTTTCGCAATCTCGGCTACCGCCTGGATGTCGAACCAGTCGGCAATGGCCCCGTAGTAACCCACGACAGGACGCGGCAGACTTGCCAGCAATTTCTCGTCTGAAGGAGCACTATGGAAGAAATCGAAATCTGTTCCATTGGGGACTAAAGCAACTCGTTTGGAACTTTGGGCATGACGCTCCATCAGAGCCGTGGCAGTGACCAGAAGCAAGTCGGCTTCACGAACCAGGGATCGTTCGTCGGCGAGATTGGCTTCGCTGATCAAAGGCTCGGTTGGCCAGTTCTGCCAGTCGTCCATGCAGTCGTACACGACAGGTGCGCCGGTGAGCACCTTGAGCGCGGTCCCGAGTTTCCTCCAGAAAGGAAACTGAATGAACACGCAAGCTTCGGCAATGGCGGCATCGGACCACAATCGCCGGATGCTGAGTGCAAGTGTTTCCGCATTCTCCGGTGATAAGGATCCTGTATACACGTGAAGCTTAGGCCCTCGCAGGTTTACTTCCCAGATGTTGTTGCGGACGGGTGAGATTTCGTAAGCGTGAGATGACGCGGAGGACAACATACGTGACGGGCTGACCCAAAACACACGATGTCCGGCCCGGGCAAACTGCATTGCTAGTTGCTGTGGTCGCTGGAATCGAAATTCGAAGTCGAAGATAGGCAACATAACGACATCGTATTGATGGGCGGAGGCCCGGGATTGTGCGACCGGTTCTGCGGAGGACGTTAGGGAGAGAGGCGCACTGGCGGTGGCTCGAAGTGCTGTCTCAGGCATAAAGTCCCGGATATCGGGAAAGGTCAGGTCGTAAGCTACAAGGCCGGCATTGCCTTTTGGCAGGTCGCCAAGCACCCATTGGAGAAACTCGCCTTTACCGCGCCAACCGCGACAAAGGAGAAGCGTGTAGGCCTTGCGAATCGCCAGCATGACCTGCCAGGCGCGCTGGTTACGGTACTCCAGAATTTGCCGTTCCAGGCGCTGTTGATATGCCTGGATACCTGCCGTCAATTCCCTGACCTGGAAATCCAGCTCATTCTGAGCATTGGCCGCCTGCTTTCGGGCTAATTGTTCGTGTTTCGCGACGTTCATAACGCTCGAATCGATTCGTCTTTTACCTTCTCAGTGAGGCGCGTTCGACTACCACGGTGTTCCCGTCATGCCCGCCTACTATTGCGACTCCGGCCGCGGCGCCAGGCGGAGCAATGAGCTTTGTCGAGTAGACCTTTGACGCCGGTCCACAGGAAACTGGCTCCAGTGAGACGTCTGTTATGGCTCCCGATTTATCGATCCAGTTCACTTGTAAGCGCAACTGCGTGCCCATCACCGGGCAGACTGCTGTCAGTGCATAGAGATAGCGCACGCCAGGTTGAGCCACAAAAGACTGCGAGATCGTATTCTTCTGGTTTACTTTAACTGCGCCTGCATCCACGGGGACGGCGCCGAATACGGACCATTGGACTACGCCGCTGTCGAACTCGCCATTGGTAAGGACTTCATTTTGATACTGGAGTTCGCTCGTAAGCTGGCGCGCCTGCCAGCCGCCACTTCCGAAGGCGGGAATTGTGTAGTCAGATAGAAACTGCTGCACTGGCCGGGGCAAGTTGTGTGTCATCTCGGGAGCCGCAAACCAGGTGATCCCAAGACCCCTCATTGTATCGAGGACCTCGCGGCCAGTGCCTGCGGTCTCTATCCGGGCTCTGAACGGCGCATGATGCCAGGTCAGGGTATAGGCAACGGCGGCTAGCCCGCCAATCTGATTGGTTCCGAGAAACGCGACGGGAGATCCATGCGCGGCGAGGTTTAGATACTCCGTCACCGGCGCAATAGGTCGAAATGCTCTCATATACTGCTGGCGTAAGGTTTTGCCAGTGATGTCGGGCAAGAAAAATTGTTTGTGGTACCAGCCCGAAGCAGGCAACAGGTAGAGATTCAGCAGGGCCAATACCGACATCGTCGTGAGGACGACACTTGTGAGAAGCTTCGAGTGTCGTGCGATCAACGGAAAGGCGCTCGCCGCCGCAATGACAAACAGCGGAAGTGTTGGATACAGGTATCGGATGTTAGCGCTGCCAAGGTATATGACTATTGAGGAGAAGAGCGCGACGGCTAGCGCGATTCTACAAGCGCGGTCGCAAACCAGCAAACACGCTGCAGCCCCAAGTGGAATCAGTATGAGGTAATGCAACCCCAGGCTTCCGTTTTGTGACTCGAGATACCGCCCGGAGTCGAAGGTGAGATCGTACAGAGACGTCCACTTCAGGGGCTCGTGAAAAGGGGTTTGTTGAAGCACGCCTGGACCAGTTGAGAGGATCGGAACCGCTATCGGGTAGAGAGGGTTGCGTGTCTTTGTCCAGGCAGTCAAGTACGGTGGGATCCCAGCGGCCAGCAACAGAATGCCCCATCCGACAAAGTAAATGGCAAAGGACTTCCTGCTCTCGCGACACACGCGGTAGAGTGCGGCGATCAAAAAAGCGCCCAGTATTACAACAGCGGGCAGCGACCCAAACTTCGTTTGAGCGGCGGTTCCCAGCAGTACTGCTCCAGCGTACAGTGTTCGGATGTTCGTAACCTTGACGACTACGATCGTCAGCGATGCAAACAGCCATAGCGCCAGGAAGTTGTCGATGAACATTGAGCCGGTGACAAGTTGTACTACGGGGCTGGAGAGGAAGGCGGTCGCCAGCAACAATCCGGTGGTGCGGCCGGCAATGGATCCGCCGAGTGCGACTAGGAGCGAGGCAAGAATCGTGAGGACGGCGAAGTTCAGCAGGCGGGCGGCGTCCTCACCTCCCAGTATGTGAAGACACGTGTATGCCCAATCTCCTGCCATGGGCATCGCGGCCCACGTGACTTGTGCCGTATCGAAGGGCCAGTAATGATTGGCCGACACGAATGCGGAGACATACAGGTGCATTGAAAGACCATCAAAGCTTACTTCGGGTTTCAGAGCGACCACAAGATGGGCTAGCAGAAAGAATCCCAGTAGAGCGCCAGCCGCCCATGCGCCCGGTGAGTCACGTCCGGGACCTCTGACCAGGCACTGGGTCCACAATGTCGCATACTGCCTAATACTTCGCCAACGGGCAACTACTGGAGCCAGGATCAGGACCCAGTAGAGCGACGGGTAGTTAACAGGAACGTAGACTAAAAGTCCGGTGAGGCAAACGTAGACCGCCATTCCAGTCGTAAGCCGAATGCCCGCGTCTGCGAACTCGCCAAACTGAGTAACCTGATCCTTTAAGATCACATCCCCCACCACCTGCGATGCTGCCAGGAAGGCGATCAAGGTGGCTACAGCCCCTGCGCCGACCGAGATGATTGCAAAGAGTAAAGCTACCAGCGCACACACCGCGCCCAGCGCACGAGCACGTACAAGGAACACGGCCGCGGCGGTGAGAGCGTACCCTGTTGCGAACAGGATCAGGAGTTGCAGACCTCCCGACGTCCACACTGGCTGCAGCAGGACTCCTGAGTAGATCAGCCCATAACTAATCACGCCTAGTGGAACGAGGACCATGAGCCACAAGACCGATAGTGAGGCTGATACCGGACCTGCCTGGGTGGGAAGTGTTGCGGACGACATCGTTAGAATGCGATCTGTTTGGTGTTGAGCGATTGCGCTTTTGGGATTCCGTCATCCTGCAACATGTTTGGGGTTCACCTTTGCCAGCCCCTCGCTAATGCGTCGGTAACGATCGGACCACGTCTGAGACGCCGCGAATTCACGTCTCCTGTCCGACCTTTCGAGGTCATTCTCAGCGACAGCGGAGTCAATCTGGACCACAAAATCTTCTTTGTCCATTGCAATATAAACGTGTTCCCGGCACGACTCCAGCTCCGGCAGCGCCGTTGCGACAACCGGTTTTCCACCGCTGAGGTATTCGTACAACTTTACTGGATCGGTAGCCTCGGTTACAGGGTTGATTCGGAACGGGATCAAGCAAGCATCGAAATGGTACAAGAACTCCGGCATAGTGACGTAAGGCTGCGCCCCGGGTAAGAAGACGTTCGACAGCTCCTTGAGACCATCAACATTGATGAAGGCTTCACCTACCAGCACGAAACTGTAAAAGGGACGCTTGCTAGCTGTATGGATAAGGAGATCGATATCGAACCAGTCGGCAATTGCGCCGTAGTAGCCCACAATTGGACGAGGGACGTCTGCCAGCAAAGGATTGGTTCGACAAAGTCCGCTATAGAATGCGTAGTCGACGCCGTTTCGCGCCAGAACTGCTCTTCGTCCACGTGCTGCCCATTTGCGTCTCAGCCGTTCCGCTGTGACGATCAACAGGTCGCAATTGTCGGCTAGCCGCGCCTCGGCTGCAACAACTGCGTTACCGATGCCGCTGAAATTCTCCCATTCATCCATGCAATCGTACGCAACGGTCCAACCCCAGAGTCGCCTCGCCTCAAGTGCGATATCCGCCCACGATGGAATCATCACATAGGCCACCGCATCCAGAATTTTGTAAGCCTCGCGCAAGTGGGCCAGCGACTCCAGCAGGCCGCTTCCAGCGTCAACAAGCCCGGTGTATACGTTGGGGAGGCTTGAACACGCAAGCTGAACCTCAAGAATGTTTTCAGCGATGATCTGAACACCAGGAACCGCCTCAGCTGGACCGGTCATGAATCGCGACACGCTAAGATAGAACACTCTATGTCCGTTCGCGGCGAACTGGGACATAATTTGCTGCGGTCGCTGATATCGAAACTCCCAGTCGATGATCGAGAACGAGATTATATCCACGCGGGAAGCAGTTCGAGGTGCTTCCGGATTGTCGTGAACCAGAGGCTCCACGGACAGAGTATCCCCACGGCAGCAATTAGCGGAAGACGCAGAAACGTCTATCGGTCCAGCAGAATTCATAGTAAATCTGCCGCAACGTAGCGGTGCAGCGGCGTAGCATCGCTGGGCGGCCACATGGAGCTAACGGAACCGGGTCGATAGAAAGTTGCGGTAAGGCTGCGTCTGGAGAATGCCGAATCGTTTGCTACGGAGGAAACGGCATGCCAGGAACTTTCAGACCTTACGATAACGGCTGAGTTTCCTGTGATCGGCAAAATCTCGGCTGCTAAATCGACGGGATCGGCCGAACGGAGAACCCTAAGGCAGCCACCATCGGCGCTATTCCAGGACCGGTTGAAGTAGAGCACGTGGGTGACGATCTTCTCGGGAAGGTCCCGATGCGGGCCGAGCGAACCGCCAGGCCCATAGTGAAACACGTTCACCTCCAGCAGCGATTGAGTAAGATCGCAACCGCTTAAGTCCATCATGGCGTCGCGATACTCGGTGGAAATCAGATCCTCAGCTAATGCCCGCCAGGATTCGCTTATGTCGTCAGGATACGAAACAATGTGCGCGCCCATCTGAATCAGCGGCCGCGCCTCATATTCATAGTTTTTCTCTCCACCCTGTGCCGACACCAGTTTGAAGTGATCGCACGGGTACGTGGCAGATAGGCTCGCGGCGTCCCCGGGGCTGAAAAGATCACCGATAGCTGCCCACTGGTAAGGCTCGGTCTCGAGTTGATGATGAGTTATCTGATTGAGGTTTAACAAATGCCGTCCTCCTGCTTCCGCAACTGGCGCTGAATCACGCGAATTGGTTTGGTCAGTCTCCACGACGCCGAAGCCAGAATGGCCGCAATGTGGGCATCGCGGAGAGCGATTTCCGCACAGGCGGAAGAAAGCTGTCGTTTGACGTTATCCAGTCTCGCTTGTTGCTCCATTTGTTTGACGTTGGCAGCGGCCAGTTTCCGCTCCGCCTCGGCAAGATGTTGGCCATATTCGGCTTGCTCGCTGGCCAGTGTTCCGACCGATCCCGCTGTACTGATTTCCGCATCTTCGAGCAGGGTTGGCAGAGTCTGCAGGAAACGATTCATTGCGATGGACGTTAAGGTCGGCCCTGATCTCAGGATGTCAGCGACGCGATCCCAATGGCTCGCAAGCGGAGGGTACGTGGCAAGCACCGCGGCGGACGGTGGCTTCCTTCCCAGGCGCGTCAGAAACCAGTCTGGCTGCGGTTCGCCATCGGCCGGCAAAGAGAAAATTGTATCGAAATGCTGCAATGCGCAATACTTGCCTGTGGCCAGGTTGTGCTTCGTAAAGATGGGTACGCCGGACGTTAACGCCGTGATGAAAAGGTGGTAGCTGTGGCCGACGACTGCTTCGGACCTGCCGATCAACTCAGCTATCGCAAGAGGTCTTGGCCATTCAGACAAACGGACCACACCTGTTGGGCCAGCGTCAATGTTGTCTTCCCGTTCACCGAGCACTGGGCCAATGGGCAAAGCCAGGAACTGCAGGTTTCCCAACTGTTCCCTATGCTTTCGCACGAAGCGAGCGAACCCTTCCAGGCCCTGTGTTGCCTGCACTAGCACGTATGGGCTCTTGAGTCCGCTGGATTCACAGAGACGTTGATACTCGGGCGAGGGAGGAGCGTCCAGCTCCAGCAACCGCGTGAGTGCGAATGCGGTATCAGGAGTCACCGTTACGGGCGCGCTAGTCAACCGGGCCATAGCTAATCGTGACGGCTCATCCCGAACCGAAATGTAAGAGCTTAGCGTAAGCGCTCTCTCGAGGAGCGGGATTGCCCAGGGGGGAACATCATTACAATGCATGCCCGGTGCATTCCAAATCAAGGGGACGTTGTTTTGAAGCGCGATCAGCGCCGGCGTAAGCCAGTACCCGGTTGGATGATGAATTCCGGGAGTCGGAGGACTGTACCCAGGCGCGACATCCTTGTCGAAACGTATCAGAAAGCCACCTCCGATCAGCAATCCATCCAGGCGGTGGACGATTTCTGGTAACGACGAGACAGAGGTAACCTCATAAGCCCACGCCGGTGGCGCCTTGGTGTGGTACGAGAAGCGATGGACCTTAACTTCGCCGAGTCGCTCTCTAAGCTCTAATTCGGCGATTAAGGGGAATAGCAGATCACCATAGTTGGCGACGTCGAAAGTACCACATATGCCGACCTCCCATCGTCGCTCTCCCATTTAGTCTGTCCTTTATCGCCCCCTTTTCGGATTGCCGGCATGCGAGTCAAATTCCTGTCCAGGAGAGGTTATCACGAACGATGCTCGCTGGTGCGATATATATTAAGCTACTTTGCAAAGGTTGAAGTGTAGCCATCAAAACTCTTTGAGCCATGTAAATCTGCAGAGTTTTCGTTCCCAGTCGGAGCTAATTCATTGAGGTTGTTCGGTCATCGCCTGCTCTCTGGCAGGAATTGGGAGTTAGTCCGGCCGTATGGCCGTTGGGCATATTACCAATTTTTTCCAGAACGTCGCCCTCCATACTTGAGTGCAGCCTGGGATTATCCGTTTTGCCGGTTGGGAATTGACTCGCTCCCCCGTTGGAGTGATGGTGACCCGGATCGCCAGGTGTTCCTGTTTTTCCCTCTAGCGGACTGGCACGCCCGAATGCAGAGATCGCAACATCTGGCAAAAGCCCTCGTGAAACGGGGACACGTTTGCCTTTACATTAACCCTCATCTTGGCCTCGAGTATCCCACTCCCCCGCTATGCTCCCCCCGGTCGCGGGTCTCAAGTCTTTCGCCCGGGATCCTTGAACTCCACATACATCTTCCCGCAGAGCACGGAGTGACATCCCGCGCTCTGCACCCTTCCGAAGTAAAGCAAGTTGTCCACGCGGTTGGCTCCCTGATGAATGAACTGGAACTCAAGCGTGCCGTTCAGATCGTGAGCCTGCCCTCGTGGCTCGATGTGGTCGCGACATTGCGCAACGAGTATGGCTTTCCGATTATCTACGATTGTCATGACTATCTCCCAGGTTTTCATCGCCTGGCCCCCGAGATCATTGAGGCAGAGCCATTTCTCCTCCATTCTTGCGATCAGGTCATCTTTTCCGCGCAGTATCTGATGGATCTTCAGACTGAGAAGGCGCCCGCCGTTACCTCAAAGGCCCTGCTGCTCAGAAACGCCAGTGACCCTCGCCATTTTGTAGCGCAACGGGAGCCCAGGAAACCTCGGGAGAGACGTCGGATTGGATACATCGGTAGTTTGGACCACTGGCTGGACCTTGAGTTGCTTGAAGCCGTTGTTGCCGTAAACCGGCACTTCGATTTTGTTCTCGCTGGACGCATGGAAGATAGCCGCCTGCTTCAGTTGCGGCGTTTTCCCAACGTCGAATTGACCGGCGAGATTCCGTATTCATCGATTCCCGCGTTTCTGCAAAACTGTGATGTTGGCATCATTCCGTTTTGTCGAACTCCGCTGACTTTGTCTGCCAACCCAATCAAGATGTACGAGTATTTCAGTGCGGGTCTTCCCGTCGTCAGCACGCGCTTACCAGAGGTCGAACTGTACCGGGAACTGGTTTATGTCGCGGACACCGCAACCCAGTTTGGGAAGCACCTGGAGCGGGCTGTACACGAAAGAGATGCGGGCCTCAGGGAACAGAGAATCGCGACAGCTGAGCGGGAAACTTGGGAGAATCGCGCGACCGCCTTTTTGGATTACCTTGATCTTTGCCCTTTTTTCAAATCGCGATCGTCGGACGTCATGACATCGAGGTAAACGATGTTCGTTCACAATTTGAGAAAACATAAATAAAAACGCGTTTCGATTGTAGACTTTATGCAAACCTTACCCGTGCAAACCTTACCCGCATAGATGAGCGTCTCCCCAACACCACGGGATGTTGTCCTCTTAATCCCTGCTTACAAGCCGTCTTCGATGCTGCCCGATCTCGTTCGAACTGTACTTTCCGGTGAGGGAAGCCCAATTTCATCTGCCATGGTTGTCGACGACGGAAGCGGTCCGGACTGCGAAGCTATCTTCGACGCAGTTCGACAGATACCGAAGGTGGTACTCGTTCGGCACGTCGTCAATCTTGGCAAGGGCGCCGCGCTAAAAACCGGATTCAATGCCGCACTGGTGAAGTGGCCGAACGCCGCGGGATTGGTAACTGCCGATGCTGATGGGCAACACGCGGCGGGAGACATTCTGGCTGTTGCGCAGATGCTTTCCGAGTCGCCGCACTCGCTCGTGCTGGGAACCCGGCAGTTCAATGGCAGTGTGCCAATGCGCAGCCGCTTCGGCAACTCGCTAACCAGGCGCGTCTTCCAGCTGGCAACCGGTACTCCGGTAGCGGACACACAGACGGGCTTGCGTGGCTGGCCAAGGAAGCACTGCCTCGCTGCGCTTCGTGTTCCTCTGAACGGCTACGATTTCGAACTGGAGTGCCTCGTCAGTGGACGCGGAAACATCCGGGAAGTGCCGGTCAAAACAATCTACCTTGACAATAACCAGTCCTCCCATTTCAATCCAGTGCTGGATTCCATGCGAATCTATTTTGTTTTTCTCCGTTATTGCGCATCTGGCTTGTTGGCAGCGCTGGTAGATTCCTTGATTTTCTATGCCGTCTATCGAAGTGGAGGCGGTGCGGCGTCGGCCCAAGTCGCGGGGCGTGCGGCGGCTGTAAGTGTGGCGTTTCTCGTGGCGCGAAACGTAGTGTTCCGGAGCGACGCAAGGCTGTGGAACTCGCTGGCAAAGTACCTGGGTCTTGTCGTCGTTATGGGCTTTGTTTCGTTCAGCATCCTGCAGGTCCTGCGTACCAGTTTCGGTATGCCAGTACTTGTAGCCAAGCTAAGTGCCGAGGCAGTGTTGTTCCTTGGCAACTTCGCTATTCAACGCGATTTCATATTTGTGCGCAGATGACCTTCTCCCGCTCCAGTCAGGCTAAAGCAAAATGAAGGATCTCATCACAGATTCGCGCCTGGCCGGCCTCGAGATGGGGTCGCCAGAATGGTTTGCTGCGCAGCGTCGAATGATACAGGAAAAACCGCTCATCCGCCGCTGCTACGATCTGTGGTACAGCAGGCTTCTTAGGGATGCCGATTCTGTGCCCGCATCACGGAAACTGACGGTTGTCGAACTTGGCAGCGGTTCCAGCTACATCAAACGACTGCGCCCTGCCGTGATCACGTCCGACATCGCTGAGGGCGTTGCCGATATGGTTATCGATGGCCGCGAACTGCCCTTTCCTGACCATAGCGTCGCTGCTCTGCTCCTGACACATGTCTTCCACCACATTCCAAACGTGCACGCTTTTTTCAGCGAATCACTGCGGGTTCTGGTCCCCGGTGGAGTGATTTCCATGGTCGAATGCACGCATACTCCATTCGCCCGGCTGTTCTTTGGAAGAATTCACCCCGAACCATTCAATGACCGCGCAACCGAGTGGGCGTTTCCTTCTAAGGGACGAATGCTCGACTCAAACCAGGCACTTTCGTGGATTGTATTTGAACGTGATCTCGGCCGGTTCCGGACGTTGTATCCGACCCTCGTCCTTGAGAGATGGGCGTACCTTCCCTGGTTCAGCTATCTCCTGTCGGGCGGAGTAAATCTGAGAAGCGCGGTGCCGCCATTGCTCGAGGGCGTGGTGGCCCGACTCGATAACATCCTCCTACCTCTGGATCCGATGTTTGCGATTCACTGGCATCTCACGATCCGCAAGACCGGCGAATGACGGGGAGCGTCTGGAATGACAGGGCTCTCCGAAGGGAGGCTGAGTATCTTCATGGAGCATTGTTTAATTCTCCCGCGCCGCCTGAGGTGCAGGAACGGTACGTGCAACTGCATGCCGTTTGCTTCCCCTGCCCGGACCCAGTCGAAAAGGCTACGACGGAACAGATCGTCAGACTTGGCCTGGACGCGGAGGCCATCGAGTGCGCCTTCCGGCTGAGGGGACAGAGGCACCTGCTGACTGGCAAAATGCACGCCCTGCTGTATCTGGTAGAGGTCCGGCGTGAGTACTACCGGCTATTCTTCGAGGACTCGGCATCGCCCGTGAAGGGGAAAGCTTACCTTGTCTGGGCGATCGTGCTGGGCGCGGGAAAGGCATTGAAGGGCGAGTTCCTGATTCGGAGTCACCGCCTTGATTGACTACCTGATCATAGGCTCCGGTCCAGCGGGCACCGCCGCCGCCTATGCACTGCGCAATAGCGGTTGTGTGGTGATGGATCCCGGAATCTCTGGCGAACACACGAGCCCGCTGGACGGCGATCTCTTTGAACTCCGGCGATCCCGCGCAGACCTGTTCGACGAACTGATAGGCTCCCGGTTCGAGGCTTTGCACAACATCCACAATCCTCCGATGAGCCTCAAGCTGAAAGCGCCCGGTCTACGGTTTATCACCCGCGGTCAGGAAGCATTGTCTCCCGTTGAGCCAGGCAAGTTTGAAGCAACAATGAGTTTTGCTCAGGGAGGTCTTGCAAATGCCTGGGGCGCTGGGGCATACCGTTTCAATGAGGCAGATCTGGCGTCATTCCCGATCGGCACTGCGGATCTGGCTCCCTGGTACGACGAAGTGACGGAACTAATTGGGGTTGCGGGAACCGATGACGACCTCTCCCGGTGGTTCGGACATACAGAAGGAAAGCTGCTACCGCCGGTTCGCCTGTCGTCGTACTTTGCCGGGATGCTTTTGGCGTATCAAAAGCGGAGGACATTCATGAATTCGCATGGCGTCCACCTCGGCCGGTCCCGTCTTGCCGTGCTGACGCAGCCCTATCGCGAACGTCCTCCCTATGCTTACCACAATCTTGATTTCTTCCGACCGCTGAACCGGGCCGTCTACAATCCAGCGTTTACCTTGAATGAGCTCACATCGGCCAACCTGATCCGATACGAACGCGGCCTTCTCGCACTGTCCTGGAAAGAGCACGAGTCGCACATTGAGCTGACGGCAAAGCGGCTAGATAGCGGAGGGATCGAGACATTGATGGCACGCCACTTGATTGTCGCTGCCGGCGCACTGAACACGGCACGTCTGGCCCTGGCTTCGGCGATCGATACGACCACGCGTCTGCCGATAATGGACAACCCGATGTCTTGCATTCCACTGGTCCGCCTCTCGCGCATCGGCGCCGGCCGGGATCCTCTCGACAGCCCTCTGGGGCAGCTAAATATGGTCTATGAGGGGCCGGATTCGACGGAAACTCTGCAAGCTACTTTGTATGGAACGGCGGGACCGATGCGTTCCGACCTAGCGATGCAATTTCCACTTTCCCTTCGGGCGAATCTCGCATGCGCCCGCTATCTCACTCCCGCGATTGGGTTCGTTCTGTTGTTTTACCCGGACGCTCCGGATGCAGGGAACTATCTTCAGCTTCTGGACTCGGGTGCCTTGCGGATTGTGCACCGGCAAGCGCACCGCGGGCAAGTGGAAAGAGGCCTGATCCGTGCATTTCGAAAACTGGGGTACTTGAGTTCGTTCCGGCTTTGCCAGTTTCCCAGTATCGGGGCTGGCATTCACTACGCGGGATGTCTGCCAATGAAGGCCGACCCAGGCCCCTATGAGACTCGTCCGGACGGCAGTCTGTATGGATTCCGGCGGGTCTACGTTGTGGACGGCGCCGTTTTTCCGCGCCTGCCTGCAAAAAATCTGACTCTCACGATAATGGCAAATGCGATGCGCGTCGCCTCACAACTGAGGGCGCGCCCATGAGGATCCTGATCACCGCTGGTAGCGGCTTTCTTGGATCGCACCTAACGGCAGCGTTTCGGGAGCGCGGACATGAGGTCTCTGGTACTTCGCGGCAGCCAGGCTCCGGGCAGATCCGTTTTGTGCTTGGAGAGGATCTGGATCCGGGCATTGCCCTGGGTTACGAGGCCATCATCCATACCGCCCACGATTTTGATTCAGCCGAGCGCACGGTCAGTGGGACGCGCAGGTTGTTCGAGGTAGCGCGCAGTAGCGGTCGGCCTCAGCAGTGGTACGTCGGATCGTACTCGGCACGGCCAGACGCTAGCTCAGAGTATGGGCAGGTGAAATATGCCATGGAACGGATTTTCCTCGACGCTGGAGGCTCGGTCATTCGACCTGGACTCCTGATCGGAAATGGAGGCATGTTCGGTCGCAATTTGCGCTTCCTAATGACGGCCCCGGCAATTCCTTTGCTAAACGGTGGACGGGACAAAGTTCCGGTATTGTCGATAAACGACGCCATTCGGTGCATAATTCTGCTGGTGGAAAACGGCCATCAGGGCGCATGGAATCTGTTTCATCCGCACCTGCCTGAGATGCGGGAGATCGTGGATGTCGTTCTTGCCGAATCAGGCCGTCGTCGCCCAATTGTGGTTCCTGTTCCCTTGCCTCTCGCCCTTGTCGCTGCAAGGTTCGGAGCGCGAATGCGCATTTCTCTTCCGTTCCGCGAGGATAATATTCGATCGCTGCAGGCAAATCAGGTCCGGGTCCACGACTCGGATATGGAAAGACTTGGTGTAGTTCCAGAAGGACTGAGAGACGCTGTTCGCACAGCCCTTCGCCCACAGCCCTAGCCGCACCGAGCTAGCCCGGCGACCTCCGATGGGAGGTCATTGCAGGCAAGGAACGGGGCAAGTATGATCGCTGCTGTCGGTGACGACGGCAGCTAAGACCCGCCGAGCAATGGAGCTTCCGAGCCCGGTAGCTAGCCTGGTTCCAGGTCTCGTGCTCAATGCAGTG
>JACMLA010000829.1 GCA_014379815.1 Bryobacteraceae bacterium
TGCGGTTCCTGAAAGCTGACCCACAACGCAAATTGCTTGTCCTTGCTCGTATCCAGGTACTCCCTTACCCGGCCCAAAAGGAATGCGCTCCGCATTTCGTTTTCGAAGCGGGGATACGGCAGATTACCGGCATTCAGCCACTCGTAAGCAGGAGTCTGGAAAGGACGCCATGGAAGCGTTCTGGCCGCGGTACCCGGCGGGAGCGGTTTGCCTCCAGCGGCTTGCCACGCTCGGTTGAGTTCGCCTTCAGTGAACATCTCATCGAAACCATGCAGACCGGGGGAAGCTGGCCGGTTGAAATGCATTTTGCCAAAGACGGCTGTCGTATAGCCTGCCGTCTTCAGTTGCTTCGCGATCGTGGGCTTACCTGGATCGAGAGCCGTGCTGAGCACCGTCACCCCGGCGGCATGTGGCAGCTGACCGGTAAGAAAAGATTGCCGCGACGCCGTGCACACCGGAGAGTTGCAGTAGTTCGCGGCGAACCGGGTTCCTTGCGATGCTAGTCTGTCGATATTTGGAGTCTCCGCCTGCCGGTTGCCGTCGCAACCAAGCACATATCCCGCGTGATCATCGGCCAGAATGAAAACAAAATTAGGCTTGCCCCGGGCTTGCGCAGCAACAGTTGCAGCGGCTGCGGAGGCAACAAAATTCCTGCGAGTGAACAACACCGGTCCCGATTGTGCCACACAGCCGAAAGGCTTGATCGAATACTAATCCATCACGCGCCGTCAGGCTAAAACGTGTACCGCAGTCCAAGCTGGAACTGCCGGGCAGTTTCCGCAGACGTTGGAGTATTAAAGCTGGCGTTGGCCTGCGGTGCTGCCCCCCAGGTTCGATTGACGTTGGTGATGTTCAGGCGTTTCGGCGCGTTGAATACTTCCCCGATCACCTGGACTGTCCCGAGTTCACCAATACGGAAATCCCGGGCGGCCCGGATATCGAGTTCAAAGTAAGTGGGTAGGCGATAGGAGTTATAGCCGATGCCAGTGGGCCGGTCGTTGAAGGCGAGATCGCGATTGCTGTCCTGACCGGTTGTTGGCGAAAATGGAAGACCCGATTGCGCAATTGTCCGGGTGGTGATACTCCAGCCGTTGACGGCAGCTTTGGCAAACCGGTTCTGCAAGCGGAGCCGGGGGTCCCAGACGGCGGTCAGAGTAAAGCGGTGAGGCTGGCTGAAATCGCCGGGGCCGAGGTCAAAGCTGGGGTTTGAAGGATCGCTCGGAGTAGTCAAAGCCCCAAAGCTTGTAAACGCACCGGAAGAATTCACGTATGACAATCCATAGACATCCTGATAGTGGTATCCGGCTTGAAAGCTAAGGCCCGCGCGTGTGCGTTGGGTGAACGTGACCAGCATTCCGTTGTAGTTCTGGTAGCCGTTCGACGCTGTACGGAAGATTGTGCCGAAGGCCGGATTGGGACGATTGGCGGTGCCGTCAAACCTGGTTCGTCCATCGGGCAGCGTACCGGTTGCGGCGAGATTCGTGGGTGAAGAAAATGGCAGCGCCCTGGCGCGGTTTCCCAGATACGAAACAGCAATCGTCTGATCTCGCAGCAATTGCCTTTCCACGGTGGCGAAGTAGCTGTGGACCATCGGATCACGGAATCCTGGCTCAAACACAAAGAGGTCGGAGAGCAAGCTGCGGGCGTTGGAAAGCGAAGGTGCCACGCTTTCGGCAAACGCAGGAGCGCCCACCTGATCGGGAGTTACGGTGATGTTCTGAACCGCGATTCCGTTCCCGCGCCGAAATGTATTGAATGTCTGTGCGACTGTGGTGTTGTAGTAGATTCCATATCCAGCCCGGATGGCGGTACGACCGTCACCTTTGGGATCCCAGGCAAGTCCCAGGCGAGGGGCGATATTGTTGTAGTCCTGCGGGATGATCCCAGTGTCCGGAAAGGCTGGATTCCCTTCGCGGCCCGGTCGCAAAAAGAGCTCATACCGCAGTCCAAGATTCAGCTTCACCTTCGCGCTGATACGAAGCTCATCCTGAATGAAGTATCCCTGATTCACGACCGTTGACTCGGTATACTCCTGACCTTCCGCGACGCTGAACTGGGTGTACGTATACGGCCGGCCGGTAGCCGGATCGACAATACCAGAACGTGCATTTAACAGCTGGTTTAGCGGGGAAATGGCATCGCGAAGGGGAGTGGCAGTCAGTCCGCTAAACGTAAATGTGCCATTCAGATTCCGCGTACGCTCCCGGAAGGTAGCGGGCAGCAGATCGAATCCCGCCTTAATGGAATGGCGTCCCACGTTCCAGGTAAAGTTGTCGACCAGCTGATAGCCGGATTCGAGAGACTGAAAGACTCCGTCGAGGTTTCCGTTATAGCTGCCGATTCCCTGCACGTTGATCTGCGGAGCGAGGGGGTTGGTTACGCCATTGGAAATGTCGCGTGTGATGTAGAGGAACCGGAACTCATTGAGTTTGGATGGCCCAAGTGAGGAGACAAGCTGCACCGTTCCAGACTGGGGATTTTCATCGAAGCGAGAGGCCACCTGCCGGGTGGACTGGCCACCGCCGAGAGGACTTTCGCGATCCCGGTAATAGTTGTAACGCATCGTGATGCGATGTTGCTCACTCAAGTGCCAGTCGCCTTTCGCGGTAACGGTATGGGCGCGGAATGTTCCCA
>JACMLA010000830.1 GCA_014379815.1 Bryobacteraceae bacterium
GCGAAGTCGGCGGGGAAGAAAAACATAAGTTTCTGAGAGAGGCCTGGGCCTTGTTATTCCCTATCAACTGGGCGGAGCCATTTGGGCTGGTCATGATCGAAGCGATGGCGTGCGGTACTCCGGTGATTGCATGGCGCAAGGGTTCGGTACCCGAGATCATTGAAGACGGGGTCAATGGATACGTTGTGGGATCGATAGAGGAAGCGGTCGACGCGGTTGACCGGATCGGTAGCATCGACCGGCAAGTTTGCAGGGATATTTTCGAGAGGCGATTCGACTCCCGGCGCATGGCTCTGGATTATGTGGATATTTATGAGCGCCAATTGACAGAGGCTTCCGGCAATTCCGGCGTATTCGGAAGAATTCAGTGATTCCGGATTTGAAAATCAGCGAGGATTCCCGGGGTGTGCTCCCTAAGGGCTGGACAGAAGACGCCCACTACATCCTTGCAGACTCAAGCTTGACCGATGACCGTATCCGGGTCCTGAAGCATGGCGACACCTTTGCGGTTTTCGATCACTACGGCAACATCCGGCCGATCGCGACAGGTGAGGACGGCCTGTATCACGAGGGCACACGATTCCTGTCCAGCCTTCTTATCGAGATCGAAGGAACACGGCCGTTCTTCCTGAGTTCGACCGTTCGCGACGATAACGACCAGCTTGTTGTGGCGTTGACCAATCCCGATTTACGCTGTGGTGACTCTCATCATCTTCCTCTCGGTTCCTTGCACATTGCGCGCCGGATCTTCCTCTGGGACGGCTGCTGCTACCAGGAAATTGCTGTCGAAAATTATGGACAGGAGCCTGTAGAAACCTCGCTGTGCGTGCGCGTGGCGGCAGACTATGCCGACATCTATGAGATCCGGGGAATGGCTCGGATAGGCCGTGGCCAGGACTTGCCTTCAACCATTCGTGGCCAGACATTGACGCTGTCTTACAGGGGTTTGGACCAGCTGGTGCGGGAGACGAAAATCGAATTCTCGTCTCCATCGGTAGTGACCTCGGTAGTGACACCGGCAGGGGCGCATTTCGATCTGGTGTTGACACCTCGCCAGCAGATCAAAATCTACATCACGGTCCGCTGTGAGAAAGGCACGGACGTGCCAGCTCCAATGCTGTCCTTCGATGAAGGCCGGACGCGTGTTCTGTCGCAGATCGCGGCTCACAAAGCTGACTCGTGTGCCATTCAGAGTTCCAACGGGCAATTCCAGGCCTGGATCAGTCGCGCTTTCTCCGACCTGCACATGATGTCCACGAATCTGCCTACGGGACCTTATCCCTACGCCGGCGTGCCGTGGTTCAATACGCCTTTTGGCCGCGACGGAATCGTTACCGCCTTCGAATGTCTCTGGTTCTGGCCCGAACTTGCCCGCGGCGTGCTTACGTATCTTGCTAAAACTCAGGCTACTGAGATCGTTCCGGAAGAGGATGCAGAGCCGGGAAAGATTCTGCATGAGACCAGAAACGGCGAGATGGCGGCTCTGAAGGAAATGCCGTTTGGCCGCTACTACGGAAGCGTCGATGGCACTCCTCTGTTTGTACTGCTTGCGGGCGCTTACTACAGGCGCACCGGCGACCTCGGACTGGTGGAGAAAATCTGGCCCAATATCGAAGCAGCGCTGGCGTGGGTTGACACCTTCGGAGACCGCGATGGAGATGGCTTCGTCGAGTACTCCCGACTGTCCGGCTCGGGTCTGCTTCACCAGGGCTGGAAGGACGCTGACGACGCGATTATGCATGCGAACGGCAGCATCGCGGACGGACCTATAGCGCTTTGCGAAGTCCAGGGGTACGTTTACGGTGCCTGGCGCGCTGCATCCGAACTGGCGTCCGCTTTGGGGCTGGAGGATGAATCCGCTGCCTGGAGCGAAAAGGCCGACCGGCTACAAGTCGAGTTCAACAGAGCGTTCTGGTGTGAAGAGCTGTCGACCTTTGCTCTCGCACTGGACGGCAAAAAAGATCGTTGCCGCGTCCGTAGTTCTAACGCCGGGCAAGGTCTGTTTACCGGAATTGCGGACGGGGACAAGGCACGCCGGGTAACCGAGGGTCTTGTCCGCCCCGAGTCATTCTCCGGATGGGGCATTCGAACGCTTGCTGAGGGAGAAGCCCGGTACAATCCCATGGCTTACCACAATGGGAGTGTGTGGCCGCACGACAACGCGCTGATTGCGCTCGGTTTTGCGAGGTATGGATTCGTCACCGAGGCGTTGCAGGTTTTTAAAGGCCTGTTCGAAGCCGCGATGTATTTCGACCTTCACAGGATGCCCGAACTCTTTTGTGGCTTCGGGCAACAGACCGGCGAAGGCCCTGTGCTTTACCCCGTTGCCTGTTCTCCTCAGGCGTGGTCGGCGGCTTCGGTGTTCCTGTTGTTCCAGGCAACACTTGGCCTGACCATCGACGGCGTGCGGGGCAGGGTGTCATTCGTCAGACCGGCATTGCCCGACTTTCTGGATAAGGTGGAAATCACGAATCTTCGTGTTGCTGGCTCTACTCTCGATCTGCTGCTTGTTCGCTACCACAACGACGTGAGTGTCACGGTGTTGCGACGCGAGGGCGATGCGGAAGTAATAGTTGTGAAGTAAGTACCTTAGCGGACTCGCTCGATCTGCTTCATGACCTGGGGCAGGATTGCCGGTTGCAGAATGTTGTAGTCGAGGCCCAGAGCTGACTTCTGACCTGCGCC
>JACMLA010000831.1 GCA_014379815.1 Bryobacteraceae bacterium
GGGCGAGCCTGCCGTGACAGAGAACCGGATTGCTAAAGGCAGCGCTGTGATGCTGGGTTGGGCTGCCTCGCATGCGCTATTCCACCCCGGCTCGCCTGAGCTCGAGCGGAAACTCGTGCGCGCAGTTCTGGGCGATCTGCCATCACCCTACTCATGCGATTCTGCGATCGTTTACCGTCTGGCTGCGCCTGAAGCAGATCATTATTTTCTGATGAATGACGATGAGCCCAAATTGGTAATCCTTGACACGAAAGCATACAGATATACATCTGTCGCAGATCCTGTGACCGGGGAAAAGCTTGAAATGGGTGCCCCAATAGCTCTCGAGGGTTACAGCGCACGCTGGTTGCGTTTCGGAAAGTGAAACTCGCTCTGGAGCGCCCGATAACGCGAACGTTTTTGTCTGGGCTGGAAAGCGTCGTCTATCGTAAGCCCGCTCCGCAATCGTCAGACGACCGGCAGTATTTGGCGTGAGAGGAATTCCCCAAACGCTGACTACCTTTCTTGCGGATACAAGGAATAGGACGAATATGGACCCCTGCGCTTCTGGTTGCCTCCTTTTGCCTCTCTGTCGGGGCAGGCGCGCTTATGGTTGCTACTCACATGCCATTTCGGGCAGATGAGGACGCGCTGGCCAATCTCGGGACTTCGCAGAATCCGGCATCTCCATCGTGGCAAGCGGTTCACGTGCTCGCGGCAGGATGCGGTTGCTCCCGAAAAATAGCGGAGCACCTCGTCGCCCGCGGAACCCTGCCCGATTTGCAGGAAACTGTGGTCCTGGTGGGCTCCGATCCTGAAATGCAGCGCCGGTTGGAGCAGGCCGCAATTCGGGTCAGGCCCATGACGATCGACGATGCTGTGAATCGATATCGCCTTACGACGGCGCCGTGGCTGGTGTTTGTCGGAACCGATGGCAGTGTTCGTTACGCCGGCGGCTACTCAGCAGAGCGCAACGTGCGGGATGGCTATCAGGACGCGAGACTGTGGAATACGCTGCGCATGGGCGGAAGCGCTCAGGCCCTCCCTGCTTTTGGCTGTGCCACAGGGCGGGAACTGCAAAAGAAAGTTGACCCGCTGGGCTTTAAGTACCGAACTGGGGTATAGGACAAAACATGACGAATTTTGAAATAGCGCACCGAAGCTGGGCAAATCGATTTTGCCTTTTGATCCTTCTGGGCCACATTCCGTTGCTGGCCTGCGCCGCGGCGTGGTTCCATACCGGCGTGGTATTCGCTATTGGTGTCAGTGTACTCCTGCTGGCAGGTCCGGCGTGCTTGTTTCTGATGAATCGCGGTTCTCTGGCAACGTCGCTGTCGCTGGGTTCGGCCACCATGGCAATCAGCGCGCTGCTGATTCATCTCAGTCACGGCATGATTGAGATGCACTTTCACATCTTCGCGGCTTTGGGCTTCCTGATTGTTTTTGGCAGCGCGTGGCCCATTCTCGCAGCCGCGGCGACCGTCGCCTTGCACCACGTCTGTTTCTGGTTGTGGCTGCCCGACAGCGTGTTCGACTACAAGGCCGGATTCGGCATCGTAATTCTGCACGCCGTATTTGTGATTTTCGAAACTGCGCCGGCCTGCTGGATCGCGGTAAAGCTGGGGCGATCCGTGAAGGCACAGGGAATCACAACGGAGCAATTGAAGCATGTCGCCGAGGAAGTAACGTCCGCCGCGGCCCAGGTACAAATCGGCAGTGAGGAATTGTCCCGATCCAGTTGCGAGCAGGCAGCCACACTCGAACAGACGTCGGCGTCGGGCGTGGAAGTCAGTGCCATCGGCCAGCGCAATGCCGAAGATTCGCGAAATGCCGCCAAATCCATGGCCGAGGTCGATAGCAGCATATTGCAGGCCACAACAACTCTGGCTGACCTTGCGGAAAGCATCAACAATACCCGCGCTTCGAGTGAAAATATCGCTCGGATCATACGTGTAATCGATGAAATTGCGTTTCAGACCAACATCCTGGCGTTGAACGCAGCGGTGGAAGCTGCACGCGCCGGTGAAGCCGGGTTGGGATTTGCCGTAGTTGCGGATGAAGTCCGCAGACTCGCCATGCGGTGCGCACAGGCCGCGACCGACACCGATCATCTGATTACAGAATCGGTCAATAACTCGCGTTTAGGCAGCGTCCGGCTTGAGCAGATCACGACCGCGGTCTCGGGCGTGGCGGGGAGTGCAACGAAGGTGAAGATTGTGATCGGGCGGCTGCGCGACAGCAGTCAGGAGCAGTGTATAGGTATGGCTCAGATCTCCACCGCGCTGCTCCGGCTGGAGTCTATCACGCAGCAAACCGCTTTGACAGCCAGCAACAACGCCTCTTCGGGAGCGATTCTCGAGTCCCAGTCCCGTGCGATGCTCGGGATTATAACTACCCTTGAAGAACTTTCGGATGGGAGCCAGGCTTCATCGACTGAACATTCTGTTGAGTGCGCCTGAGCAGTTAAGAGTCTTACCGACCGCGCACTTCTGCCACCGAGTCTTCCGCTTCCGTCTGCTCGTGGTAGTTATCGTAGTCGATGTTCAGTTCGGTAATCCCGACAATTCGCGTGTCCGTCTTACTTGCCATATGCTTCAGGTAAGCGACGCCGTCCCGAATCTCGTAGCTGCGCAC
>JACMLA010000832.1 GCA_014379815.1 Bryobacteraceae bacterium
CGGTTCGTTCGTTCGCAAGGACATGGCTACTCGAGTTCAAAGACCGCGGTATCCGCTTCAACATCCTGAGCCCCGGTACAATCGACACTCCGGCAATTACAGCTCTGGGTGGTGATGCCGCTGATGCGGTGAAGGCTTCCCTAAGCAGCGCGATCCCCCGCGGCACGATGGGGACTCCCGAAGAAATCGCAAACGTAGCGCTCTTTCTCGCTTCCGACGAGTCGAGCTTTGTTAACGGTGTGGAACTGTTTGTCGACGGTGGCACGGCACAGGTCTAGTAAAAGTTTTCTGGTCGGTTTGTCGAATTCCGATTTGCCATTCGACTTCAGAGTGAAGGCAGGCACCAGGCCCGCCTGAAGACAAATTTTGGGAGAAGCAACGCCACAATATTTAGTTGCTGGTTACCTCCTTGACACTTTGACCCCTCCCAGGCAGACGAAGCGACGGGCCGTACCTTGAGACGGAGGAACACATCGGCGGATTTTGGATTTTGGAATGCGCTGACATGGAAGAGGCTTTGGCATGGGCGCGCAAAGGCGTCGCTGCCACTCGGGGGCAGGTCGAGGTGCGAGAGATCTTCTTCAGCCCGTCACCCGACTAGCACGCGCGGGCTTGGAGCTTTTCGACGAACTTTTCCTGCAAGAAGCAATGGCTATTGTGGGGTACTGTGATTTCGCCTCGCTCGTTCCGGCCTGCGCCGTTGGCCCGGATTTCTTTTCCGCTGCCTCTCTCATCTCCTGCTCCATCTCGGCGTATTTTCGAGTCAGGTGACGCACGATGACCAGCATTCGTTCCATGAGCATTAGTTGGCCGCGGGAGTGCATCTCGTGATCCTTGGGGCTCATCAAGGCTTCGAGCCGGGACTTGGCCGGCTGGCTGCGATCTTCGGTGATCTGTTCAGCCAGCTTGTAGTCCGACAATCCTTGGAGAAACCTCGCAAAACGCTCTCCTTCGTTCTTCAATAGGTCGACCAACTCCTGTTTGGAACGCTTCCTTTTTTTCTATCCCACTCCATCTTGATGAACGCGGCGGGCCAGTCGTAATGATGCATGTACGTCGTTCCTGAAGCATAGCCCTCGAAGAACGGCGTAAGCAATACTAGAGGCTCCTCCGGAAGCAAACTTCGTGCTTCTCCGATCACAAGACGTGACACTTGGGTTTCCGCCGGTATGTCCCAACTGTGGACAGCCTGCCACTTCGATGCTTCGAAGTACAACGTGCCTTCCTCTTTCATGTCCAAAGCGCCGACGACACTCCGAACCAGCAAGTCCCGTCGATCGAAGCGCTCGGCGTACCTTCCTGCGCTGCCTGCATAGGCAATGCTCGGAGCGCAGCGCGCCTGGCCCCTCGACGCAAGTGCGAAGAATCTTCTCTGAAGCGGAAGGGTTCGCCGGGCTCGTCCTGATAGGCATCTCCTTCCTCTTCCTGACTTCTGCCTTCAAGCACCTCGGCGCTGCCCTCTCGTGCTCGCTACCCTTCCGTTGGCTTTTGGCTCTTGCGCTCCACTTGGAACGGAAGCCAGCACATGAGTTTAACCAGACAAGCTAGTGTCGACCTGGAGGTTGATTTTAGGCCATTCCTATCTTTGTCCTACGAGGCCGTCCGGCCGGCATTCCAGTTCCGGTCGCAGCTTTACGCAAATCTGTTCCGCGAAGCAAACCTACCTCAGGTGTAGAGCCAGAACAGCCTTGAAGCGCGGTCCGCTGCCACCAAACGTGAGCGGGATTCCTCACGCGACCCTTGATCTTAGGGGCGTTTATTGCTGCCCTCCTGTTGTGGTGGCTCTGGGGAGAAAGTTTGTCCCAATACGCGATCCGTTACCTACAGCCGTGAACTTTAGAGTCTCGTCTATAGCGCGGACTGCCGCAGATCAAGTATCATCATTGCCTATGAAGAAACTGTTCCTTACCGCTCTCATGCTCGGGCTCTCAACGTTGCTGTTTGCGGAGACTGCCGATGAAGCAGCCGTGCGCGCTGCTCACGATTCGTTCGTGAAAGCCGCTAAACAGGGCGATGGAGCCGCGCTTGAAAAGATTTTCGCTGACGGCTTACAATACAGCCACTCGAATACGAAGCTGGAAGACAAACGCGAAGCAATCGACGCGTTGGTGAAGTCAAAGGGAAACTTCGAAGTACATTCGCAGACGATCCACGTGTACCGCGGAGTTGCAACCATCCGGGCTAAACTGACGGCCCACAACGCCGCCGGCGACACGCCTTTGACGATGCTGCAAGTGTGGGTGAAGAACGGCAGGAACTGGCAGATGGTGGAGCGTCACACCACGCGCATACCCGCGCAGTAAGTCGGGCAGGGTAGGCCAGCGCCGCCGATCACGTCAGGCAGCAGGGAGCGTTAAACACGCTCGCAAACCACCCAACGGCGATGCTTCCAGCACAACCGATCCGCCGTACAACTCCGCCAGATCCCGAACAATCGCCAGCCCCAGCCCGGATCCGGGCGCAGTTTGGTCCGCCCGCACCCCGCGCTCCAGCACGGCGCGTCGAAGTTCAACTGCCAACCCAGGACCATCGTCGTCGACTGTCACTCTGAGAAACCCGGCAGAATGAGATGTCGCTAAACTGATCCGCGAAGTCGCCCACTTACAGGCGTTGTCCAGCAGATTCCCCAGAATTTCATCCAGATCCTCGCGTCGAACCCGAACGACATGCCGGGGGTCTACGCTCGACGTGATCTCTGGAACACGCGATGCGTAAAGCTTGCGCAGAGTTCGAATCAGACCCTCAGCCGAGACCGCGACAGAACTTCGCGCACTTCCCGACGCACTCGATGACGTCGCTCGGGCCCGGGCAAGATGATAATCGATCTGGCGCGACATTTTGTCAACCTGCTGCTGGATCGCTTCTGCAGTTTCGCGGTTACCTGTGGAACTAAGGCGGTCAGCCTCCTGACCAAGAAGCGCCAGCGGCGTCTTCAGCCCGTGGGCCAGATCCCCGGCTGTGGCAATCGCTCGCCGGATGGATTGCTCGCGGTTTTCGATTAGTCCGTTAAGTTCGTCAATCAATGGCCGGATTTCAGTGGGATAAACGCCGAGGACATGCCCTTGCCCGGCGGACCGGACGGCCGCCAGTTGCTCGCGCAATTCCCGAAAGGGCGTCAATCCCCGCCGAGCACTTAGGAATCCGGCAGCCATGCAGGCCAAACCCGCGACCAGGACCAGCATCGAATGCGCACCCCTGACTGCAGGCACGACATGGATGACCATTAACGAAAACATGTGCATCAGCATCAGGAGCCCACTGGTCCACAACA
>JACMLA010000833.1 GCA_014379815.1 Bryobacteraceae bacterium
GCGAACAGAGCCCGGGGCCGCGTAGGCTACGAACTCCTCAGGTGTCCGCAGCGCGCTGGTTTCAGACGCCCAGGGACGCCCTGCCATTCCAATGACGATCTCTTCCCCCGGCGTCTCGCCCAGAACAAAGAATCCGCTCCCCGGCCGTGCGATGCCGGCCAGGATCGCTTCGGATCCCGGCGC
Source organism: Bryobacteraceae bacterium (assembly GCA_014379815.1). The sequence continues at coordinate 184 of JACMLA010000833.1, forward strand.
CGCACGCTCACGGAACTTTCCCACAGCAGCCATCCGGATACTCATCAGAATTCGAAAGGCGGGAACATCCGCAAAGGTTACCTCCTTGACCGCGCGCCAGGACTTTTCGGCCGCCGCAGGTACCCGGAGCGCGTGAAACTCACGCTGCTCGTATTTTGGCAGAAAATGGTCCAGCAGCGTCCCTGTCTCGCTTGCGCGCTGACTCTTCGGAGGCCACAGCAAGCTCATGACGGCAACCAAAACCGCCGCAGCCAGTGCGATTCCGGCGACGGATCGGTTCGCTATCCAGATCACGGGCAATGGCCGGAAGAACCCAACCAGTGCCACGAGAGCGCAGATCATTGCCGTGTAAAACGCGTACGACGAAAGCGCAAACGGCACGTAGCGCAGCAATAGCAAAAGCGTCCCGATGACGATCAAGAGCAAAACAGTGCGAGCGAACCACATGCGGCCGAATCCTTTCAAAGGTATTCACAGCTCGACGACTTGCTTCCGCATCGCTGGACTTCCGCTCAGGCTCAATTCCATTCGGTCCTGGCCTTCGAATGAATCGGCAAGCCGACGGTGTTTACGTGATGCTTACGCTACTCAAACAGCTTGGTTAGCGGATGCTGGCTAGTCGCGGCCCCTTCACGAGCTGCTCCCAAGCCCGGTGCCACAATGGCGTTTTCTATCGTGAGAATTCGATAACCTTTGAGGCCGTTCAATCGATTCCCTCGCACTTCGAACTGCACCGAGACTACCTTCAGGTTCGATTTTAGTAAAATGCCGCAGATCGCATCGTCGGTGACGTACTCGATGTAAGATGGGGCCTTCATGTAGCGCAGCTGCACGCTGTATCGTGGTTGCGTTGACCGCTGATTGCTGCTGCATTCCCAAAGCATTTCCTCGTTCACCTGCACAGTTCTCACGCATCCGTTTAGAGAACACATGAGGCCAGCAACGATGACACTGGTACGAATGTGCAGTGAGCCGTTGCGATGCACGCGTCACTCTCGAGCCATTTGCAAACGCCTCCGAGCGATATCCGCGGACTCGATGTGAAAGCTGATTTCATCCGGCTTGACCTCGCCTGCACATTTCAGTTTCAACGGGTTGCCATCGAACTGCGTATCGATCGTGAAGACCAGCGTGTCGCTCTCAAGCTTTCCGTCCGTAATCGCAGACTTGCCGGTTAGTGAGCTGGAGGTCTCGTCCCGTGACGTCAGTGCAAACAGTTTCATCGAAGAAATCCTCCTCTGTCTAAAGTGCATTGAATCCCCGTTTACTGTCCCGCATCTTCATTGGGCAGTCAAGTGCCGCGCGCCCCCGAAGCGCGATTGCTTGGTGCGGCAAATCCATTGTCGAATCCAGCGCATCCCAGTTCCCCCAGCGTCGCGAGCTATCCATTCACAACCTCTCGTAGTGCCGGTCGAGCACCGTTGGGTGCGTCGGTCCTGTGTTTAGGTCTGGTTGCCCGACCGATGCGCGAAATCTGGGAAACTTGACAGTTTCTGTAATATGTGAAAACATTTCCACATCACCGGCCGCGTTGCCGCGCGCCAGCTCTCTACTGTTAAAGGAGTCGATCTGTAATGTCCAGCCTGCGAACCATTTTGCTGAGTGCCGCCGCGCTCCTTCCGATCTTCGGGGAGGCCACTCCGCAGTTCAACGCGATGCAGCGCAGATGGTGGGCCGTACAGCCAGTTGCGGCCGTCCCGCCCCCAGCCGTCGACGGCCACGGTCAGCAATGGGTGCGCAACGAAATCGACAACTTCATCTACCAGAAGCTCAAAGCCAAGAACATCCAGCCTGCCGCCCCCGCTAGCCGGCAGGTGTACCTGCGCCGCGTGACGCTCGACCTGACCGGCCTTCCTCCGACGCCCGCCGAAGCGCAAACGTACCTGAACGATGACCAGCCCGGCTCTGACGAACGCCTGGTGGAGCGCCTCCTCGCGAACCCGCGCTATGGGGAACGTTGGGGGCGCCACTGGCTCGATGTGGTCCGCTACGCGGACAGCGACGGCTTTAAGCAGGATGACACCCGCCCCAACATGTGGCGCTATCGCGACTGGGTGATCCAGAGCTGGAACGACGATAAACCCTTCGACCGTTTTATTAAAGAGCAGATTGCCGCGGATGAACTTTACCCAGGGGACAACAAAGCACTCCCGGGCCTTGGCTACCTGCGGCTCTTCGAAGACGAGTTCAATCAGGCCCACATCCGCATGCGCCGCCAGGAACTGCTGAACGACGTCACCGATAACACCGCCTTTGCGTTCATGGGTGTCACTCTGGGCTGCGCGCGCTGCCACGATCACAAGTTCGATCCTCTCCTGCACCGGGACTACTACCGGCTGCAAGCCTTCTTCGCGAACATGAAGATTGACGACGGATCCACTCTCGCCTCCGGGGAGGAACAGGCCGATTATCATGCCCAGATGGCCAAGTATCGCGAAGCGGCCAAGCCTGTACTCGACAAAATCGAGGCGTTTCTCGCCGTCCCTCGCGCCAACTTCCGCAAAGAGTACACCGAACGTTTCCCGGAAGAAGTGCAGACGGTCATTCGCAAAGCCGCAGCTGTACGTACGCCGATGGACTGGCAGATTTACCATAAGGCCATCACCCAGGTCGAAGTTCCCGACAGCGAGGTAGTCTCGAAGCGCGTCAAGGCCGAGGGGAAGGCCCAATATAAAGGGCTTCTCGCGGAGCTGGATGCCTACAAAAATCTTCTCCCCAAGCCCCTTCCGGTCGTGCAGATCATGCGCGACCAGGCAATCGACGCGCCTTCGACGCACGTCCTCAAGGCCGGTTCGCTCGACGCGCCGCTGGAAGAGACGGCCCCTGGCGGGCTCAGCATTCTGGATCCAGCCCCCGCTGCCGTTCGTTCCCTGCCGGAACTGAACTCCAGCGGCCGCCGCAGTGCCCTCGCCAATCTGCTCGCCGACCCGCGCAACCCGCTCACCACGCGCGTCATCGTGAATCGCATCTGGCAGTATCACTTCGGCCGCGGCATTGTGGGCACTCCCAATGACTTGGGCCTGATGGGCGAACGGCCCACTCATCGTGAACTGCTAGACTGGCTGACCGCTACGTTCACCGGCGCCGATGGCTGGAGCATCAAGCAGCTTCACCGGCGCATTGTGCTGAGCGCCACCTATCGCCAGTCGTCGGACTTCCGTGCGGACGC
>JACMLA010000834.1 GCA_014379815.1 Bryobacteraceae bacterium
GCCGCAGGCTCTACATCGCGATCCAGGCTTCTCGTTGCGTCTCATTCTATAGCGGAGTTCTGCTGTCCACAAAGGTAGAGCTTGCAGCGGCGAAACTTTTGTTTGCTGCGGTTTCATGCTGAGCCAGAATACGGTAGGTCAAAAAAACTCATGACGCCTTGCCATGCTGGCCATTTCTCTCTCTCACGCCCGAAAGAAGCGTAATCCTGAGTCGTGATCGCGTTGTGACAATGTAACCGGCTTCTCGGTACCGATCCGTTTTGTGCAAGTTTCCCGTAGTACCGTTTGAACTAACCCGCTCGCTGCGGGGGACGCTACGCGTCGTGTAGTTTGAGGCGTTCCAACAACCCATCATTTGGTGTATCGTTTGGGGTCACAAGGAGGGTTCCTTATGACCCGTATACGCAAAATGATGCTGGAGGAACTCCAGCGTCGTAACTACTCTTCTGAAACGATACGCGCCTACATCAACGCTGTCAAGCAATATGCCGAGTACTTCCATGGCTCTCCCGAGAAACTCGGCCCACAACACGTTCGCGAGTATCAACTGCACATGAAGAACGAGCGGAAGCTGGCAGCTCACACGATCAAGGCACGCTCATCGGCACTGCGGTTTCTATACATCCACACACTCCGGCGACCTCATATGCTGGAACACATTCCGATCCCGAAGACCCCTGTAAAGCTGCCAAAGATCCTCAGTCGGGAGGAGATCACGCGTCTCATCGACGGCGCCAGTAATCTGATGCATCGCGCCATTCTCATGACCGCTTACTCGACAGGCATGCGACGGTCTGAGATTTGCTCTCTGAAGGTCAGCGACGTTGACAGTGAGTGCAACGTGATCCACATTCGTAATGGCAAAGGCGGACGCGACCGGGATGTGCCGCTGAGCCCCAAACTACTCGAAACCCTGCGTGAGTACTGGCGCTGGATGAAGCCGAAGACCTGGTTGTTCCCCGGGTATGAGAAGGGCTGGAGAGCCGACGTTCCAATCACCGATAAGGCTGTCTGGTGCGCATGCAAAAAGGCCGCAGGAAACGCAGGTATTGAGAAACGGGTCACGCCGCATCTGCTCCGCCACAGCTACGCGACACACTTGCTGGAAGCAGGAGCCGATTTGAGGACCATTCAGCTATTGCTCGGGCACGTGGAACTGAAGCACACCGTCATCTACCTTCATCTCTCGCAGCGGCATCTCCACGCCGTCGCAAACCCAATGGACGACATGAAGATGAACGGTCCGGAAACCGTGCGCCGCAACTCGACCAGAAAGAGGAGATGAGCCGGCCCACCCTCGAGGTGGCCGACATTATTCGTGCAGCGGGCAACAGCTTCATCGAACGAAACCGGAACCATCTGACATGGCCCCAGCTAAAGGTGCTGCGCGCCATCCGGGACTGCCGCACTGCAGCTCTCGGCGGTCATCTGGACCGGTGCTCCCGATGCGGCCGTCAGGCCATCTCCTATAACTCATGTCGAAACAGACATTGCCCAAAGTGTCAGACCAACAAGCGTGACCAGTGGCTGGTGAAGCAAACACAGGATCTGCTGCCGCTCCCGTACTTCCACGTGGTCTTCACGCTGCCGCACGACCTATCAGCGCTCGTTCTGCAGAACAAGAAACTGCTGTACGATCTCCTGCTCCGGACGAGTGCAGACACGCTACTGGAGGTCGCCGCCGACTCCAAGCACCTCGGTGCACAAATCGGCTTTCTCAGTGTCCTTCATACCTGGGGACAGAACCTTCTAGCTCACCCGCACGTACATTGTGTGATTCCAGCCGGCGGCTTGGCGCCAGACGGCTCTCGGTGGATTCCCACACGCCCCGGCTACTTTCTTCCCATTCGCGTTCTCAGCAAGGTATTTCGGGGAAAGTTCGCTGAAGCCCTCAAGAACCTGTCGCGCGGCAATAAACTGCAGTTTCATGGCGCGCTGAAAGTCCTGGCAGACCCGCGGATGTTTGCGAAATTTCTCCGACAGCTGTTCCGTCAGGACTGGGTCGTCTACGCCAAGCCTCCCTTTGGCGGGCCGGAGCATGTACTGCATTACCTTGCGCGCTACACGCACCGGGTCGCCATCTCCAACCACCGGCTGCTGGCCTTCGAGAATGACCGGGTCACCTTTCGATGGAAAGATTATGCGCACGGCAACAAGAAGCGAAAGATGACCGTTAGCGCCGATGAGTTTCTTCGGCGCTTTCTTTTGCATCTGCTCCCCCGTGGCTTCATGCGCATCCGGCACTTCGGCATCCTCGCCAATCGATGCCGTACACCATTGATTGCTCGCTGCCGCCAACTACTGGCCGAAGCACCGCGGCCGCAATCCAGTGTCACCGCCTCGGTAGCGCAATCCGCAGTCTGGGCGTGCCCGGACTGCGGCGGAGCGATGACTATCGTCGAACGGCTCAGTGTTGAGCAAATCCGCCTGCGATCCGATCGTCGAGGCGGCTTTGTCGATACTTCATAACACGTCTGCGGGCGTCGAACCATGAGCGAGAGCAGTTACACACGCGATACGTGTGTCCACCCGACAAACCCAGACGCCAACCGACGTGCCGACGTGTATCCCGGCGCGATGCAGACAGCGAATCTGCCTCGCGCTTGCGGCAATGCACCCCTGAACCTGTACAGGTACGACGGCCACTTTATCCCCGCAAGACACAGCAAAAGATTGCAAAGCCCATAGAGGCCGCCTCCCCCGCAAAACGCGAGCGGGTCACTTCAAACGGCTTTATCGAAACCGACCCGGCCCCGGCTGCACGTCACGCCCGCGCTTTGTCCGCCGGGTCGGTTCCGATAAAGAGCTAACGTTTATCGGGTGTAATATTCTTACGCAGCGCTTAGATCAATATCTTCAGGTGCTTCGCGTGCCTTGCTGCGTTTGGCAGAATACCGAAATCACTTTCTTGCCTGTTGTGAGGAACACTGCGCGGATATGGAAGCCGGTGTCACCCTGCGCGGTTCCTTGCAGTAGACGGTTGACTGCACTTCGACTTCAGTAGTACCAAGCCGGGGGATAGGACGCTGTCACAGTTTCGATGCACCCCGGTTGGCGTGTCAGATGCTGTAGCGAGTGCCGTCGCTCTTTTTGGCATGTCCGAGGGCCGTGAGGGTTTCAAGGATAGC
>JACMLA010000835.1 GCA_014379815.1 Bryobacteraceae bacterium
AAGACCTTCTCCGCTGGATTACCGCCCAGCAAGTTCCACTCTGGATTGCTGCCAGCACGGTCGCACCTGAGTTCCCCGGCGACTGCGACGAAGACGATGCTGTGATCCGGGCGTTTCACCAACTGCGCCCGACGCACCTTGCAAACACGCGGCTGATCCTCGCGCCTCGAAAACCCGAAAGGTTCGACATCGTGGCAGGGAAGCTGAAGGCTGCGGGAGTGCCCTTCGTCAGACGCTCGCGGCTTTCCAATGATCCCGACAACCTAAGCGCACCAGTCCTGCTTCTCGACTCACTCGGCGAACTCAGCGCCACGTTCCGGTATGGCGATGCCGTCTTCATGGGTGGAACACTGGCACACAGGGGTGGCCACAACATCCTCGAACCGGCGGCGTTCGGCAAGCCTGTCATCGTCGGCCCGCATCTGGAAAACTTCGCCGAGGTGCAAACCATATTTCGCGAAGGCAGAGGCTTTGTCGAAATAGCAGACGAGCACGAACTTTCCGGCTCCATCTCGCGAGTCCTTCAAGGCGAATTCGAAGAGACAGGACGACGTGCGCTTCAGCTTTCCGACCGGCATCGGGGAGCCACGGCACGCGCAGTTGCGGCAATCGTAGACTCACGCTGGAACGCAGTCCCCCGCAACGTAAATGCCCTCCTGCAGGTCGCATCCTGGTTCTGGATTGCCGGCGGCTGGATCAAGCGAAAGCTCACCACACCCTGGCGAATCTCGCCTGAAGTCATCAGTGTAGGTGGGTTATCGATGGGCGGAGCAGGGAAGACTCCCGTCGTGCGCGAACTGGCTTTAGCACTGCAAGAAGAAGGGAAACGGGTCGCCATCCTGACGCGTGGGTATCGTCGTAAGGACAACACAGATCAGGTCCTGGCTGCCGGTTCACGAGCACCGGTCGCCGCCACAGGGGATGAAGCGCAGCTGTACCTGCGCGACGCGACGGCAAGTCTGGGCATAGGAGCGAATCGCGCCCAGGTTGCCCTCTCACTCATGGCAAAGCTTGGTGAGCCTGACGTGTTCTTACTCGACGACGGCTTTCAGCACGCGCGCCTGGAACGGAACTTCGACATCGTCGTGCTCGATGGTCTGGACCCGTTCGCCGGCGGTGCTGCCTTTCCACTGGGGCGTCTGCGCGAGCCTGTCTCTGCCCTGCAACGTGCCCGCCTGATCGTTATCTCAAGGTCGGAGGGCCGCAGATACGATGGCGTGGTGAGAATGCTCGCGGAAGCCAACCCTGCTGCTGAAATTGTTTGTACGGAGACCATACCAACCGGATTTGTGTGCGTGACGACAGGGAAGCGGGAAAGCGCTTCTGCCTGGCGGGAACGTCGCGTCTCTGCCTTCTGCGGCTTGGGAAACCCGGAGTCCTTTCGACGAACGTTGACCAGCCTCGGCGTAGCAATCGAGCGCTTCACAGCCTTCCCGGATCATCACGACTACAGTCCAAGCGATATTCAAAAGCTGCAGATACCTCAGGCGGTGCTGGTAACCACGGAGAAGGACGCAGTCAAGCTGGAGGGATCGGAAGCGGAGATCTGGTACCTGACAGTGCGGGTACAAATAAAAAAAGGGCGCCATCCGGAAAGGACAGCGCCCGTCTCTCAGGAGGAGCTAACAGACTACGGAGCGATAT
>JACMLA010000836.1 GCA_014379815.1 Bryobacteraceae bacterium
GGAGTACCGTCAGGCAGGTGTGATCGTAGAAGCGATCCGCGCCACTTTACTCGATCTGCGGCTGGCAGTCGCGTCGTCGGAGCAGACGATCACTGTGAACGCAGACGGAAGCGTTCTGACGATTGAGCCTTCCGGTATCCCAGGAAATTTGAATCAGAAATCGATTGAGAATCTGCCGCTAACGTCGCGCAACCTGACTAACCTCGCACTGTTCGTTCCCGGCATCACTGGCAAGCGTGACGATGAGTTTGGCAACACGCAATTCGCTTTTGGCGGGATGCAACGCCGGGGCTTTCTCACCGACGGGATCGACACATCGCAACGTGGCGGCATCTTTCGCCTTGGGATCTTCTCGGCGGAGTCCGTACAGGAAATCCGGGTTATCCAAAATGCTTATTCCGCGGAGTACGGCCGAACTGCGGGCGGGATTGTAAACATCATCACACGCGGCGGCACGAATCAGTATCATGGTGAATTTCTCAACTTATGGCGTCGACCGGGCCTGATTGCCCGTCCGGCGCTGCTTGGCCGAGCGTTTCCCACTCCCTTCCAGCAGTGGACCGTGTACTCCGGTAACTTCGGCGGACCTATAGTTAAGGACCGTCTTTGGATCTTCGGGAGTGCAGAGTATCAGCCGATTGACGCCCCTCGCGCAATCCTGGTCTCCCAGACAAACGCTACCGCGCTTGGCATCCCATCCAGCGAGATTGGGTCGACGAAGTTTTCGCAGCGGTTCCAAACTTACCTCGTTCGGGGCGATTATCAGATTAACTCCCGCAACGCGGGTTTCATGCGCTACGGGCTTTTCCGCACTCCTTCTACGGAACAGAACTCCGGTCTGATCGTTCGCAGTTCCGGGAACAATTTTCGGGATCGTATGGAGACCGTTGGTGCGCAGCTGACCACAACGATCTCCAGCAATGCGGTAAACGAGTTCCGGTTCGGCTGGTCACGGCGCAAATTCTTCCGTCCTCCTGTCAACGGCGATCCGGAGGGTGGCGAACAGCCTATAGTGACGATCACGGGTGTGGCGACACTTGGCTCGAATGGCGCTGCCAACGAACGGTACCTTGAGGATCAGCTTCAGTTTATTGACAACTACTCGTGGCGACTGGGATCGCACGATCTGAAAGTCGGCACCGATATCGCGACCATCCTGCTGGATCAAAATGTCCGGCTAAATGAGACCTTCCAATTTGGTGGCATCGCCGGCCTGGTGACTCCTCTCCAGCAGTATTTGAATACGGTGAACCGGGTTACGAACCCCCAGACGAATCAGCCCTACGCGTACACGCAGCTAATGCAGCAGCTTGGGAACAACCGGGCAGTCCACCGGACGTGGTCAACTAACTTCTTTGTGCAGGACGACTGGCGGATCAGGCCAGGGTTCACGATTTCTCTTGGAGCCCGTTACGAGTATCTGAAGTGGCCTGAACTGGATAGAACAGCCCCTCTGGAGATCTCGCGGGATCTACGCAACGATGCAAACAACATTGCGCCCCGAGTTGGTTTCGTATGGCAGCACGGAGCCAAAGGAGTCGTTCGCGGTGGCTACGGAATCTTCTACGACACGATGAACCTTCGGCTGCTCACGCAGGTGATCCGGAACAACGGACAGAAGGTTTTGAACTATACGGTAAGTAGCTCCGCTGCAGGAGCCCCGGTTTTTCCAGAGGGTCTGGCGACTCCGAATCCAGCGTTCCAACAGCGTTCGAATGTCTGGGGTTTCTCACGCGATTTTGAGACGATGTATGCCCAGCAGGCCAACGTGCAGTATGAGCGGGAGGTGGCCCGTGATCTGGCCCTTACGGTTGGCGTGCAGTGGTACGGCGGGCGGCGCTTACCGCTGGTGCGCGATATCAACCTGGGCACACCCTTGAGACTGCTGGACGACGGCCGGCCTGTGTTCTCCAACGCAGGGCGACCGGATACGCGATTTAATCAGGTCAACCTGTTTGAGAGCGTTGGGCTGGCGCGTTACTACGGCGGCTTTGTGGCAGTAACGAAACGCTACAGCCGCGGGTTTCAGTTCACAGCATCGTACACACTTGGCTATGCGCAAAACAACACCGATTCCATTGGCGACGCGGGTGCCAATGTGACCGATCCTACAAACATCGGTTTCGACCGGGCCGGTGCGTCTTCAGATCAGCGCCACAGGTTTGTTGCACAAGGAATCTGGGAGCCGCGCATCGATGTCAACCGGGTAGCCAACACGATTGTGAATGGCTGGCGCTTTTCGCCGAACGTGACGATCACCTCCGGCTTCCCAATCACTGTTGTACAGGGCTCAGATTTGAATGGTGACGGCAACAATAACGATCGCCCTCTGTTCCGCGGACGCAACGACGTGACGGGACCTGGCTTTAGTGAGACGAACCTGAGAGTCAGCCGCGAGTTTCCCATCTGGCGGGAACGGGTTCGGCTGGAGCTGATTGGGGAGGCGGAAAACCTGCTGAACTCCACCAACGTAAACTGCGGGGTAGGCGGTTGCAGTGGGGCAGTGATCAACAACATCACAGCTCCGATTTCTGACTTGTTCCGGGCGACCAGCGCGAACAACTCCCGTCAGGTTCAAGTCGGTGGGAGGATTCGTTTCTAGATGCGACGATCGCTTGTCCTGCTATCTATGGCGTGTAGTCTCTGTGCAGCGCGACCGCTTCTGGTGGTGTCTGTCGATGGGCTGGACCATCGCTATTTGCGCGACGCTGACAAACTTGGCCTGAGGATACCAAATATCCGGAAGATCCTCAGGGAAGGGAAGTGGGCGGACGGTGTCGTTGGCGTTGTGCCAACAGTAACGTGGCCCTCGCACACATCATTAATCACGGGTGTACCGCCCAATCAGCATGGCATCCTGAGTAACCGGCGTCCGCGTTCCGATGGTGGCGACTACTACTGGAATGTTGATCTTTTGAAAGTGCCGACGCTTCTGAACGCTGTCCGTGCAGCAGGCAAGAAGTCGGGGACGATCACGTGGCCTGTCACTGTCGAGGCTCCTGCGGATTTCAATCTTCCCGAGTATTTTCAGAAGCGGAACGGCGGCGCGATGGATCTGGAGTCGATCGCGAAGAAGTCCACGCCGGGGCTGGTTGATGCGATTACCGGGATGTATCCCTCGTTCTCAAAACAGTGGGTGGACGACAGATCGAGGACACAGGCGACAATGTTTCTGCTTCGGGAGAAGAGGCCGGATCTATTACTCGTCCATTTCGTGGACCTCGATTCGGAAGCACATGACACGGGCCCGTTCAGCACTGCAGCGAATGCGATCCTGGAGTATACGGATGAATTGATCGGCGATATCCTTCGCGTCCTGCCGAAAGATTATGCATTCGCGCTTGTGTCAGACCATGGCTTCGAGAGGACGGACAAGATGATCCACCTTCAAAAGGAGATCGGGGACGGTGCAATGGTGACGCCGTTCCTGATTGGGGCGCGCTCACAGGAAAGTGCAGCCCGTATACGGGAACTTCGGGCTCGCCCGGAACTTGGGATTGGGCGTGAGATTCCAGTGGAGGAACTGCGCCGTCTGGCACCAGCTATGGGCAATGTAGTAGCCGGGTGGGAACCAGCGCCGCATTTTGGCTTTGCTCCAGCCGCTTCTCCAGCTGCTGTTCCGGCTGCTTCGTCAAGTCCACAAAGCCTGTACACTGCACCTCATGAGAAGGGCAACCATGGCTTCTGGCCAACCCGGCAAGACTACCGTTCGGTATTTGCGCTTTGGGGTGAGGGAATCTCTCCGGAACGCCTGGGTGAGATCGACATGCTCTCGATCTGTGGGAGGCTTGCGAGCGTGCTGGATGTCGGGTGGCCCATGCAGAAAAACTAGCGATTTGTAAAAAACCAGCAAGACGTTCGAGGCAGCAAATCGTCTGAACGTACAACAGCACGTGACTCCCGGGACCGGACAAAACCTTTCCCCAACAAGTAATCCGGCCCCGGGTAATTCCTGAACCTATTGTAAGGTCACTTGACTGAATTGATGGAGATCGTGTTAACCATCTCCTCGACTTGGGCGCGGATGTAGTCGCGTGCAGCCAGATAGTCTGCGCTCACTGAGGGAGTATCGTTCCATTCCATTTGTTTAGCCGACTTCATGTTGTCAGGCAATTTGGCACCAAGCGTTACAACCAGTAGGGCCGAGGTAATTTCTGAACTCTTCAGGGATTCAGGCTGGCCTGCTAATGGCGCAAATCCGTCGGCCTGCAATCCCGCAGTTGTAGCGGAGTTGAATTGTGGATCCGGCGCAGTCCCTCTTGCGATGGCCCTAAGTCCAAGTCCCCGTTCGGAGGCTAGTTTATTGAAGTAAGCTGCGGCAATTACGCTTTTGGCAGCACCGTGTTCACATACGAAGACCACGCTGGCGGTTTGGGTTGGCTGCTGAGTGTCCAACGCAGATCGTAATCCCTTTGCGAGTGCCGCAGCAGATCCTTTTCCCCAGTAATGCAGAAAAATGTACTGAGGCTTTTCATGCGTCATGTGATTGTGAATCGCGACGATGTTGATCCCGGCTTTTCGCAGAGCTTTCAGGACTGGCTGAACTTCGGATTCGAGCATGGCAAAATCACCATCAACAAAGGCCGCATCATCTGTGCCCGCGAACGCCGCCCACGTATTCACTCCCATCTGATTGCCGACGGACTTGCCGTGCATCTCGGCCTTTCGGCCAATTGTGGCTTTATACATACCCGCGTTGCTCTGCCCCTTGACTCCGAGCACCACGTCAATCGGGGACGGGGTAATTGAATTGGACGTAGAAACGTTTGGACCGGCGAATCTGGTTGTCGGCTGAGGGTTGGCTGAGCGGATCTCTTTCACCTTGTCCAGTGTGCGTCGTACGGCTGTTGCCAGCTTGTCTGGATTTCCGGTTCCACCGATGTGCATAAACATGACACGCGGCGAGTCGAAGAAGAAGTGATTGTGCAGTGCGGTTACTTCCAGAGCATTGTCCAGCGCGACCGACATCACAGGGTTGACTTCATCCTCGAAAAGCACCAGGTCTCCCATGACCATGAGGTCGTCGTGGGCACCCGGAGTGAACGCTGCCCACGATGTGAGCCCGAGAAACGGGTGCATACGCCGTCCCTCCACCGCGACCTCGACGTCATTCCTGGGGAAAGTTACCCGGTGAACATCCTCGTCGGCGACATAGGTTCCCTTTGCGCCAGTGATCTGGTCTATCGTCGTTCTGTGTGACTCGGGAATTGCGGCAGAGACTTGAAAGGCAAGTACTAACAGAAGTGGAGTGAGGGATCTAATCAAGATGTTTTCACCTTCCTCATTATATGGACGGAACTAACTGGAAAAGGTAAAGGCCCACGATCGGTATTGTCGATCGTGGGCCTTCTGCTTGACGTTTGACTTAGCGTTTAAACTTGCGAGCAAGTCCAACCAGGGCTGCGCCCGCGCTGGTCATGAGCAGGAAGCTCGAGGGTTCGGGGACTGCAGATGTTGTCGCATTGATGTAGCCGAGATCGAATCCATCGGTGGACTTTGCTGGTAGAAGTGGTCGGGTAATGTCGGCAACTTCGACCTGTTTGAATGCGAAGCTATCAAAGCCGGAGACTAGCCATTGTGTCGTACCCGAATTAAGTACAGCCGTGCTGCAAATCAGTCCAGGCGTGCAGGACGCAGGCGTTTGATTGAGATTTAGAACAATATCAGAAGCTCCACTCAGCGAGCCGGAGAAAGTTAGCCGCACGCCTTCGGGATAGTTCGCACTGTTTACACCAAACGTCGTTTCGCGAACCTCAAATGTGCCGGACAGAATGAAGCCATCCAGAGCTGTTCCGTAAACCCGGCCACCGACGTTGGAGTTGGCCACAAAACCCAGGCTTAGCCACTTATTGTCTGAAGGGTTGAAGATCGACATCGGATCGTTCCGCTGTGGATCCGTGATCGTGGTGCCGTTCTTGTTTTTCCCCTGTTCTGCAAACCAGTTGATGTTATTCAAAGTTGCAATCGGAGCTGCGGAACTTACTGCAGAACTGATAAGTAAGAGTGCTGCCGGTGCGAACAGCTGAGAGATTGTTTTCGTATTCATTTGAAGCATGAACCAAGTGTGCCCGTTTTACGTTTTGCTGCCTATTTCCCATTCGGGCTATATGGCATCGATCTGGTACCACGACTAACCAGTACTCTCATACCTCCTCGGGGATATAATTGGCCCCGTTTATGCGTCTTCAAACTCTGTATGTCCTTCTAATGGCCGCAGCAACTGCCGCTGCACAGAACGCGACCGCGCCAGGTCAGTTCGTTGTGGAGCATCCCACACTCCTGAATCTCGGCTTTGAGTGGCCTGTTCAGGGGGATGCCAATCGAAATGCCACGGTTGCGGTGCAGTTTCGGGCCGCGGGTGAGACTGCGTGGCGAAATGCTTTGCCGCTTGTGCGGATTGGCGGCGAGAACATCTTCCGGCGCCGCGAAAATCTCGACTACACCGTGCCAGACGGCTTCGCCGGTAGCATTTTGAATCTGCAACCAGGCACTGAGTATGAGTGTCAGTTTCGCCTCAGTGACCCGGAAGGTGTGAAGGGAGAAGCACAGCACGTTGTAAAGGTCAGGACCAGAAGCGAGCCCAAGCCGTTTGCCGGCGGCCGGACTCTCCACGTATACGCTCCCGATTACAAAGGCGAACGTATCGAGCCAAGTTTCACGGGACTTCTTCAGGCGTATTACGGCGCGGGTCTCGGCGACTGGAGTGTCGTGTGGGAGCGGCGCGCGCAGCCAGGCGACACCATTCTGGTGCATGCAGGGCTATACAAACCACAACGGCTGAACTATGTGGACCCCATGATGGCACCCTTCGATGGATCGATGTCTCTGACGCTGAAAGGCACCGTTGAAAAGCCAATTACGATCAAAGCGGCGGGCGATGGCGAAGTTGTTTTCGATGGCGATGGCAATCACAAGCTCTTCGATGTGATGGCTGCCACTCACCACATCTTCGACGGCCTAACTATCAGAAATACGGATGTAGGCTTTATGGCGGGCCAGAAAGAAGTACTTGGAGCCGTTGGGTTGACCGTCACGAACTGCCGGTTCGAGCAGATCGGTTTTGGAGTATGGACCGAATACGCGGGCTCCAGCGACTTCTATATAGCGCACAATCTGTTCCTTGGGCGGGAAGACCGGATGCGCCTCATTGGATGGACGGGACCTCTGTGGGCAACCGCCGGGCCGTACGGCTCACACGAGTTGAAGAGCTATTACGCCGTAAAGGTCTATGGCCCAGGCCACGTGATCGCCCACAATGCCATAGCTTACTTCCACGACGGCATTGCAATCTCGACATATGGAACTCCGGAGAAAGACCCGGAGCGCCGTGCCTCAGCCATCGATATCTACAACAACGATATGCACATGTTCAACGATGACTTTGTGGAAACCGATGGTGGTGTTCACAATGTCCGCGTCTTCAATAATCGTGGGATCAATGCGGCACATGGTGGCTATAGTTCTCAGCCGGTGTTCGGCGGGCCGGTCTACTTCTATCGCAACATCCTGTATCACGTACCTTCCGGAGTTGCGTTCAAGTTCTCTGCCAAACCCGCGGGTTTGTTTGTGTACCACAACACGATCATTGGAGAGCAAGTAACTGGCGATCCCTCGGCAAATATGCACTTCTACAACAATCTGTTCCTTGGCCGGGATACGCCGGATCGTGGCATTATGACATGGGCTAACGCAACGCCTGTTTATGGTTCTGACTATAACGGCTTTCGTCCTAATAAGGGAGTTACAAATCAGTATTCGTGGCTGGCTCCTGCTGCGGGCAAGACGATGTATGAGGCAACGACTGAAGACTGGAGGCGCTTCCGGACACTTGCCGACCTGCGTGCCGCAACCGGGCAGGAAGCCCATGGCATCGAAGTAGACTTCGATGTTTTCGAACGGATGACACCGCCGGACCCTTCAAAGCGTCACGCTGTGTATCATTCGACGGATCTGGCCTTTCAGCTAAAACCGAACAGCAAAGCCGTAGATGCAGGTGTCGCGATACCGACCATCAACGATGGATTCCAGGGCGCTGCGCCTGACCTTGGAGCGCTGGAAACAGGGGCTGCGCCGATCAAGTATGGTCCAGCCTGGCTGACCTGGCAACCTTTCTACAGGTAGGGATTTTAATTGGCCGGATAGAAAGTTTGATATAGTCATTTCCCAAATGCGGTGGAGCGACCTACATGCTCTCTCGCCTGGAGTGATGCCTTGTTGCTTCGACTGTTCTTGTCCGTTGCTCTGGTCGCCGGATCGTTGTGGGCGCAGACAACCACCGGCCTGATATTTGGGACCGTAACCGATTCGAGCGGTGCGGCGATCCCGAACGCACGGGTTTCTGCCGTCAATACAGGAACACAATCGCGGACGGTTGCAGCTACCAATGAGCAAGGTGGATACGTCTTTCCCGCGCTGTTCCCGGGCGTCTACAACGTGGAAGTAGAGGCACCAAGCTTTCGTAAACACTCTCGAAATTCCGTACAGATTGAAGTCAACCAACGTGCACTTGTCGACGTTCAGCTTGAGGTCGGCAACTTAGCGGAAACAGTAGACGTATCGGCAGATGCGACGAGCGTGGACACGTTTTCCTCCACCATCAAAGAGGTCGTCGACTCGCAGAGAATTGTGGATCTTCCGCTGAACGGGCGAAATGCGCTGCAACTGCAGGCCTTGCTTCCAGGCTCTATTCAGATCCAATCAGGTCAGGCTGCTTCTCTGATTGCTTTGAACACCAGTATGTCGTTCGCGATTAATGGCACTCGTGGCAATGCCTCCAGCTACATGCTGGACGGCGGCCTGAACATGGACATGTATAACAACCTCGCCACTGCTTTCCCTAACCCCGATGCTCTGCAGGAGTTCAGCATCCTGCAGAACAACTACAGTGCGGCGTACGGGCGTAACGCGGGCGCGGTGATTAACATGGTGACCAAGTCGGGAACAAATCAGTATCACGGAACGGTATACGAGTTCTTTCGCAATACACATCTGAACACGAGGAACTTTTTTGCGGCCGAACGGGCTCCTCTCCACCGGAATCAGTTCGGAGCTACGACCGGAGGTCCGGTACGCTTGCCTTACTACAACGGCCGGGACAGATCGTTCTTCTTCTTTAGTTTCGAAGGTGCGAGGGAAAGCAGTGCACGCACCAGCTCCGGCACAATTCTCCCGACGGCTCTGGAACGACGGGGCGACTTCTCGCAGTCGCGAGTTGGCAACGGCCGGCCCGTTATGGTGGCTGACCCGGCGACGGTAACAGCCCAGAATCCTCTAGGGGTTCCTTTCCCGAATAGCGTGATTCCGCCGAACCGTCTCGATCCCGTCGCAGTGCGTTTTGCGGAAGCCTTTCTTCCGCTTCCTAACTTGCCCGGTAATTCCTTTGGGTATAACCTCTCCATTCCACAGACGGATAATCAGGGCGTTGCCAAGTTTGACCAGATGATCGGGGATAAGCACCGCTTCAGCCTGCGGTACTTTTTCGATGATTACTTCAGGCTGAACAACGACGGGCTTCTGGATTTTAACTCGCAGTTTAACTGGGCAACACACAACGCAACGATTAACGATACCCACACCTTCAGTCCCAACGTGACCAACGTTGCCACGATTACTTTCAATCGCAATACCTTCATCCGGAGTCCCCTGCCGACTCCATCCGGAGCATCTTCGTGGGCGGAACTGGGCTGCCGCTCCTGTCCGCAACTCGCGCCTGCCGGTGTACCTGAGCACTGGAACGTGGCAATTAACAATGGCTTTAACGTACGTTCCAGCACCGCGTTCTTCAGCTACATGCAGAACTGGCAGGGGATCGATAATCTGAGCATCGTAAAAGATCAGCATCTGATTTCGGTTGGAGGCGAGATCTCGAGGTCCCGCAGGAATGGCCGTGAATTCTTTAACGCTGCTCCTGTTTTCACTTTCAACGGACAACGGAGTGGAGCTTCGGGTTACGGGTATGCCGACTTCTTCCTGGGTGTGCCGGTTTCGGTCCAGCAAAACACGCCGTTGCGCAGTTATCC
>JACMLA010000837.1 GCA_014379815.1 Bryobacteraceae bacterium
ATCGGTGTCGCCGACGTTGTCGACCAGCAGTACTTTAGTGTCGAGATCCTGAAGACCAGGTTGCAGCGAAGACAAACAGTGCTCGAGGAAAGCCTCATGCCTGTGACTAATGACAACCACGCCCAGCGTAGCCCCACTCATGAGACTAGACTCCGACTGCCGAGCGTGCGGCGGGCAGCTCAGGCGTGCGTACCCCTAAGACTGCATCGTAGATCGCGCTGAGATTCGCGCGAAATCCGGAAACCGGAAAGAGAGTCTCGATCCGCTGTCGCGCGGCTCGGCCCATCGAACGCAATTTGTCAGGGTCGCCAAGTAGAGTGCAGATAGCCGTTGCCAGCTGGCTGGGATCACTCGGAGGAATCAGCAACCCCGTCGTGCCGTCCGCGACGATTTCCAGAGGTCCACCCATTTTCGTTGCGATCACCGGGCGGCCCATTGCCATCGCCTCAATGAGAACAAGACCGAATGGCTCCGGCTCTACCGATGTGTGTCCCAGCAAAGTTAGTGAGGCCATTAGATCGGGAATGTCGGGGTGCTTGTACCGAAAACCGCAGAAGTGAACGTGCGAGGACAACCCGAGACTATCTGCCAGAGTACGCATCTCTTTCTCATAACGCTCAAAGCCCTTGGGAGCTCCGCCAGCAATCAGAAAGTGCGCGTGGGGGAAGGTCTCGTGAACAATTGCCGCAGCTTTCAGAAAGATGTCGAGCCCTTTCCACGGATCCAGCCGGGCAACAAATCCAATAAGAGGCACGTCGGCAGGAATACCCAGATCTGCCCGTATGCGCCTGCCATCTCCGTGCTCACGAAATTCGGCAAGATCAATTCCTTCATACAGTACGCAGGAGTTCTTCGGCTTATTCGGTCCGTCGAACAACTCGTTCTGACACGCGGCCGTCATGCAGACTACCCTCGCGGACATCATCCGCACCGTCTGGGCCAGGGCTTCGCGGGCAACGGGAATCTTCGGGGGGATCTCGCGGATGTGCCAAACGTGAGGGCGGCCTGCGAGGCGAGCGGCCCACGCCCCGTAGAGGCTGTACAACGAATTCGAATGCACGATGTCCACATGGTTCTCGATGAGCACACTGCGCAATTGAAAGACAGTAGGCCAGTAGCTGCTGAGATATCGCAGTTGGTACGAAGGCGAAGGAAGGGTTCGAAGCTGCGCCATCGGAACGAACCGGACGAGTGCACCTTCTTTTTCGAAGGCAGTGACCAGAGGGCCATCCGAAGGCAGGATCACCAGAGGTGCAAAGCGTTTCTTGTCCAGAGCCTGCACCATCCGCAGCAGACAAATGTCTGAGCCGCCGATTTCAGAGTTTGGTTGAATGTACGCGATTTTCTTTCGTTCGCTCATCCCGATTCCTTGGCTACTCCTAATTCCGGATGACAGAAAGATAGTACTCTTCGAGTTGGCGGCTCATCGCCTGAGCAGAGTAACGTTTTTCCACCGTCGCCCTCGCGAAGCCGCCCGCAGTTGCTTTCAAGTCGGGGTTATTGTGCAGGCTACGCAGAACTGTTGCAATGGCAGCTGCGTCTGCCGGAGGAACAAGAAAGCCGTTCACGTCGTTCTGAATTACCAGAGGCAAATCGCCCACTGCGCTGGCAATCACAGGACGACGAAGCGCCATCGCTTCCAGCACGGTCAACGGCAAACTCTCCTTCAGCGAAGGGGCTGCCATTACGTCGCAGGCCGCGACATAAGGCAGGGATTCGGTGCAGAATCCGGGGAACAGCACGAATTCTGCGATGTTCAGATCGCGTGCCAGTAGCCGTAACTGCTCAAGGTCCGGACCCTCGCCAACCACGACGCCGCGGACATCCAAACCTTCGGCGCGCAGTATCCCGACTGCCTCGATGAGATACCGCTGACCCTTGCCCTGATGTACCCGGCCAATTACCCCTGCCAGCAGCGTTGAAGTGGGAATGCCAAGCTGTTGCCGCATGGCCAACCCCGCGTCTGTCCACGAGTTGTCTGGCATCATCTCGACGCCATTTGGCAGCAGGCCGATTCTCCGTGCGCCAGCGCGTTCGACTTCCTCACGGGCTGCTGTCGACCCGACCAGTACGAGGTCGGCACGCCGAATCAACCGCCGGTCCAGTTGCTCGTAGTAACGCCACTTACCCGTTTGTGTGTGGCCTAGCCAGCCGTGAATATGCGCAATCCACGGAGTGTCTCCAGCACACCTCAGGAGGCATGCCGTCAGGTTGGCTCGCATGTCGTGCGTGTGGATCACGTTCACATTCAGTTGCCCAGCGATCCGGCCTAGTCGCCACGCTGCGACCCCCGCACTCGCGAGGCCACCCCACGGGAGATCGGTGCGCTGGATTGGCAGACGTCCGGCATCCATTTGCGGAGCTTCCGGAACGCCATCCCGCCGAAGGACAACCAGTGTCGGCTGGAACCGTGTCTGGTCCAGATGCTTTGCCATCGAAGCGATCAGTGTTTCAGGACCGCCCGCACGGCCATAGTTGCCCTTCACCAATAGGACGTTCTTCATCGCCGTAACCATTTCGGCAAGTGCCGGCCTTTGCGGTTCAGCACAACTCCCAGAACGACTCCCCCAACTCGGGTGATTTGCTCCCGGGCGTCCGCCAGCGACGACAAAGTAGTCCGGTCGGCTTCGGCCACCAGCAGGACTCCGTCAGCATCGCGCGCAAGGGAGAGCGCATCCGGGTAGGTCGCAATTGGCGGTGTGTCCCAGATCACCACATCGAAGGATGCGCGGACGTGTACGGACAAAGCCGGCAGGATCCTGTTGCACTTCTCCCAGGCCAGATCATCGGCGAGGCTTCCTGCCGTCAGGACTGAAAGATTCGCAGACCAGGGTGTTCGCAATAGAGGAGGTTCTTCAGAGACGTTCCAGTCGCTCAGTCCAGGTTCCAGAGGCAGCTCGAGTGCCTGGTGCACGGCGGGTTTGCGCAGGTTCGCGTCAACCAGTAGTGTCCTTCGCAGCTTCAACTGGGCAAACGCGTAGGCCAGATTGAGCGCCACCGTGGTAGTACCCTCGCCTCCACTCGCGCCGCTGACGACCAGAGACCTGGCGGTCGTGGATTCCAGCGAGAGCTTCTCACAGAGAGAGTAGAGTTCCTGCTGAAATTCAGACGATTCGAAAAGCCAGCCTTGCGGACCGGGTGTGTTCTTCCTTTTCTCGCTCTGCGCTTGCCCTGACGCGATCACAGCAAACTGCCGGTCGAGCCGGAACCCGCGGCTCTGACCAATGGTCGCTCGGGCCCGGGCGGACGGCTTCTGAATCGTGTACCGGGAGCTTCGGCTATGACGGCCAGGACTGGGGCACCGGCAACGTCCGCGACTTCCTTACGCGAGCGCGCCGTAGGCTGGACCATCTCGCGGGCAAAGGCAATACCGAGGGAGCCACCTATGCCGAGGGCGAGCGCCATCACGGTCCAGGTACGCTTGTTTGGCCAGACCGGCATGACGCCTCCAGTGGCCGGTGCAACGACAGTCACGTTGGAGATACTGGCGATGTCCATAGCTTCGGAGATGCGGGCGTCTTCGAGCTTCTCCGCATAGAGATGGAAGTTTTTGTTAAGCAGCGCGATCTCCCGGTTTCGCCGCTCCACCTCCACTTCGCTGCTATCGAGTAAAGCCAGCCTTGCCTCAATATCCCGTATCTGGCGCTCCTGCTCCTGCTTCTGCGCGGAGAGGCCTTCTTCCATCGCACGCTTGTCGAGGATCGCTTTCTCCACAGCCACGAGGTTGTCGTTACGAGTCGACGTGACGGAATTCACAATCAGCTGCTCCTCGCGCGCTCTCATGGCACGAAGGCGGGCGATTTGATTTGCAAGGTCCGTAACGACGCGGCCTTCCGGAGTGAACTTGGTCAAGGCCTGTTCACGGCTCGCCTCCAGCTGCCCCAGATGCTCGTCCAGATTCTTGATTACAGGATTCCTCTCGGACACCCGGGTCAGCTCGACCTGGCCCGGCATACCCGACTTCAACTCCACAAACTTTGCAATCTCCTGCTTCAGCAGCCTGAGATTGGAGATGGTGTTCATGTAGGTGCCTTCGAGGTCCGACTTCTGCTTCAGCAGCAGCTGGCGCTGCTCACCCAGCTCCCAAACCCCACTGGCCTCTCTAAACGTATGAGTCCCCTTATGAACATCGAGGACCCGATCCCGCAGCGTAGTGGATTCCTGCTCAAAGAACTTCCGTGCACGGGGAGTCTTGTACACCTCGATGTGCTGCTTCAAATAGATGTCGAGGAATTTGTTGAGAATAGCGATTCCGCCCTCACGGTCCGGTGTTCGAAGGCTGATAGTCACGATGTCTGACTTACGCACCGGCTCGATGGACATACTTGCCTGCAGAGTCGCAACGATCTGCTCGAATGGGGTGAGACGCTTGCTGAGACCGGCGTACACCAGCACGTCCTGGACCTTGTTCTTGACTACATTCGCGACCTTGCGGG
>JACMLA010000099.1 GCA_014379815.1 Bryobacteraceae bacterium
CTTGAGCATGAATAGGGACAGTCCAAGCATGTGATGGCCGGCTGCCAGATTGTCGTCCAGTGCGATGGCGCGCCTCGCAGCGGCTTCTGAACGACGGGCATCTTCTGCTCGATTCCGTCCAACATAAGGAAATGCATAGTTGTACGCTTCTGACAGCGTTGCCCACGCGCGCGCCAGTTTCGGATCGCGCGCCACCGCGAACTCAAGACGTTCAATCGCACGGACCACTGTCTGCGGCGCTCCATTTTCGGCATGTGCCACATGTGGATCCTGCTGCAGGAGTGCGATCCCTTCCTGTAGAGCGGCAATCGCATCGGGGTCTCGAGACTCGGGACCTTTAGCAGATTTGGCAGCCTGCAGCCAGAGAGATCCGGCTACGATGACGGCGAGTGTCACGAAGGCAGTTGCCGGGAGCTTCGAAACCTTCCTTTGGGAGGAAACCATCTCGGTCGGTGTCACTGTCAGGATGGGCTGCGGAAGAACTGGCATGGGCTTTTCCAGCTCCGACAACGGTCCGGCTACTTGTTCGAATTGCGGTACATAAGTGCCGCTGCGAAGGTGAATCCGGACTGTAGCGGAACGCCCTTCATTTTCGTAGTAGGTACGGAGTTTTTGCCGGAGGCGGCTAGCCTCTACGCGAACAATCGAATCGGTCTTCGGATCATAGCTCCCTGCGCGTCCGTAGACTTCCGTGGCGATGACGGTTTCTTTCACCTCATGCGCCTTACCCTCCAAAGTACGTTCCACAACGTAACGAAGGAACTTCGCGTTACGCTCAGCGGACGCAAAACGCCGGTCAGCCAGAACTTCGTCCAGATGGGTCAGGATTTCGTTCTGCGACAGTTCGGGTTCGCAAACGGCAGTTGGGGTTGTCATACGACTGACTGATTATCCGTCGGAAAACCGCCCGGACTGATCAGTAACAGGTAAGCAAGTCGTCAGTATTTTCAAATTTCTGGCCAATTTCTCCGCACCAAACCGCATATAGTGCCGCGGCGTTTGCGTAAATGACTTCAAGCCGCTACGCAACCCTCCGGTAACCCTTCGTAACGATCCCGTCAGATCTCACAATCCGCGCAACTAGGGGACAGCACAGTTTATTGTGCGTCCCCCGGGATTTCTCAAAGGAGTTGTCAATGTCATCGTTAAGTTTGAAGAAACTGTTCGCCACCATCACACTGTTTTTCGTGCTTCTGCCGGCTGCACAATCAGCGGAGACTCTGCGTCGCCCGACAGCATCCGCGGCCGAGGTATGGGCACGTACCGAACTCTACTTCGGCACCAACAAGTCGAATAATCAACAGGTCACAGAAGCCGAATTTGCAGGCTTTGTCGACAATCAGGTAACCACGCGCTTTCCCGACGGCCTGACACTGTTAACCGGTTATGGACAGTTTAAAGGCTCCAACGGACTCGTCATCCGGGAAAAGTCTTACGTTCTGATTCTGTTCTATCCACCGCAAACACAAGATGCCAACAAGAAGATACAGGAGATCCGGGATCGCTATAAGAGTGACTTCGGCCAGGAGTCAGTACTTCGGGTGGACAGCTTTTCGCTGGTTTCATTCTAGGCGAGACAGGACATCACAATGAAAAACTTTCTAGTTCTTTTGCTTACATTTGCTGCCTTGTCTGGCTCGGCTCATGCGGCCTCAGTTCAGTTTGAGCAGGGTGGCTGGTCGGGCGGCGGCGGACCACTTCTGGTGTCTTTTGCGGGACAGGACAATGATGCGGACGGATTTCTCGCACTTGCAGAACTCACCAGTTTCAACGCCAGCTGGAGAACGTCTCTGGGAATTGAGACAGCGTGGCTGCTCGCTGACATCGAGCCGGACGGGTTCCTGTTCCAGAACCTCGACAACTATCTCTTCTTTACGCGCAATTCAGAGTTTTCTCTGGTAAGCACTGCGTTTGAAGGGGAAGCACTTGCTTCCGTGTTCGATTCACTTCTGTTTCCGGTGGATAGCACCTCGACCGCACCCTCCGCAATTCCCGAACCCGCCAGCTTGTCGCTGATGGGACTCGCGGCGCTCTCATTCGCTGCGTTAGCCAGAAGACGTCACGCCCGCCAAAATCAACTTCAATAAAGTCAATCAGGGACGGCGCATACTTACGAAGCGCCGTCCTCTCTCGCACGCCATCAGCTTGACACCGGATTTCTCAGCGTTCCGATTCCTTCAATCTCTACTTCCACCGTGTCACCCGGCTTCATCTTTCTGGTGGATCCGGGCGTGCCGGTGTAGATCAGGTCTCCCGGCGCCAGGGCGACGTAACGGCTGACGAAACTGACGATCGCCGGGCAGTCGAACAGCAGATCGGAGGTCGATTGATTCTGCACTACCTCGCCGTTTAACTTCGTCCGCAGTTGCAGCTTGCTGTAGTCCAGTCCGCGGGCGATACACGGCCCGCAGGGTCCGAACGTGTCGGCGCCCTTGGCTCGCCACCATTGCAGATCTTTTTGGGGACCGTTCTGCCAGTCGCGCTCGGAGACGTCATTCCCGCACGTCACGCCGAAGATGGTGTCCTGCGCCTGGTCTCTGGAAACCTTTAGGGCGGCCTTGCCCATGACGATCACCAATTCGCCTTCGTAGTGGGTATTTTGCGAGTCAGCGGGAATCACAATCGGATCGCCTGGATTGGTGAGGCACGAAAGAGGCTTATAAAACATCTCGGGCTGAGCCGGGGGTTTACGCTCGCCCAGGTGACTGCGGTAGTTCAATCCGACAGCTAGAATCTTGGGAGGAGCTACTGGATAAAGCAGCTTCACATCCGCGGTTTTGTACCGCTTCCCCGTTTCCTTATGCTGGCCGAATAAGTCTCCACTAATCGACCGAATCGTATCGCCGTCCATGATCCCGAAAGATACGCTGGAGTCCTTTCGGAATCGCACGAATCGGGTGACTCCCGTCGTCGCTCCTGTCTGGGCTGCGAGCAAGCTTGCGGATACCGCGGCTCCTAAAACCTCTCGTCTGGTTGTGCTCATGTTTCTACCTCCGTCGTTAGCGCAAAGGCAAAGCGTATGCGATCAGGGCATCGGAAACAACTGCGCTGTAGTCGTTCCCTCCGCCCGCCGCAATCACCACGAA
>JACMLA010000838.1 GCA_014379815.1 Bryobacteraceae bacterium
CTCAAAGATCCTGAGCGACTTCTGCGAATTATCGATAGCGCAGATCGTCCGGTGCAGTTTGTCTTCGCCGGCAAGGCGCATCCTCAGGATCAGGGAGCGAAACTTATTCTCCAGCAGGTGGCCCAATGGAAATATGACGCGCGGGTTCAGGCTCGGGCGGTGTTTCTGCAAGATTACGATCAGGAGATTGCGCGTCAGCTCGTGCAGTCCGTCGATGTCTGGCTCAATGTCCCCCGCAGACCGCTGGAGGCCTCGGGAACGAGTGGTGAAAAGGTGGCCATGAACGGGGGATTGAATCTCTCCGTACTCGACGGCTGGTGGCTGGAAGGCTACGCCGGCACGAACGGTTTCGCAATTGGCAGCTCAGCGGAAGGCGCGGAAGCTGGCGACGTGGATGCCAGCGATGCTGAATCGCTTTACCGGGTTCTGGAGCAGGAGGTTGTCCCACTTTATTACGAGCGTGGTTCCGACGGCCTACCCCGCAAATGGATCTCAATGATGAAGCGCTCCATCGTTACTCTGGTTCCCGAGTTCAACAGCGACCGCATGGTTGAAGAATACGCGCGGCGGATCTATTCATAGTTCCAAGCCTGATTGCTCGCCTGGCTATGGAGCACCTTTCCCAACCCCAACGCTTCCCCTGGCGATTGTTCTGGCTACTCTTCGTAATCGGAATTCTTGGTGCTTTGGCGATTATTCCGATTGCTATTGACCTGTTTGGGTCAGTCGTCCCAACAGCGCAAGCGCCTCCAATACCACTGCCTCTACTGATTCTCATTGGAGTCGTACAGAATCTCAGTATGCTCGCAGTGATGGTTTTTGTCGGGCTCAAGCTCGGTCAAAAGCTTGGTTTGGGAGCGCCTCTACTAGAGGGTCGGCTGGCCGGCAACTCGCTTACGAATCAATGGAGAGCAAGTCTCAAGGAAGGTCTAATCGCCGGGATAGGAATCGGAGTGGTGCTTCTGATCGCTCTACTCGCCCTGGTTCCCCTGCTTCCCAACTTGCCGTTCGTAACCGCAGCGAAACTCGCCGTCTGGAAAAGACTCCTGGCCTGCCTCTACGGCGGCCTCTACGAAGAAATACTCACCCGACTTTTTCTGGTGACGCTGATAGCCTGGCTCGCGAACAAAGCCTTGCGGAAACCAAACGCGCGGCTTTCTCCCGCGGCTTTCTGGATCTCCAATTTGGTTGTAGCAATCCTTTTCGGTTTGGGGCATCTTCCATCAGCATCCCTGGTAATGCCGATCACTCCCCTGGTTGTGGCGGTGGCTCTGAGTCTCAATGGCATCGCCGCAGTCGTGTTCGGCGTTCTCTATCGAAGACGAGGGCTGGAAGCCGCGATGATCGCTCATTTCACCGCCGACTTCGTTATCTATGTTGTCGGCCCGGCGTTCCTTGCGACGTAAATCGAATATCCGATCCGAACCGACTCTGCCTGTAATCATGGCTACCTTCCCTGTGTTAGACTAGCTTCCCGACATCTCAGAACGAATGCCCTATGGCCGCCCTTTCGCCGCATTCGCTTTGAATGTCGCTTTAGGTTTAAGCCTTCATGAAACACTGCACTATCTGCAAAGTTAAGTACGACGACAGCGTGAGCTTCTGCCCGGTTGACGGCGAAGTTTTGGAAGACGATCCGTCCTCGATAGTTGATACGGTCCTTGACGGCCAGTATCAAATCGAATCAATGCTGGGCAAAGGAGGAATGGGAGCGGTCTATCGTGCTCGCCACATCCTTCTTGGTGATCGGGTCGCGATCAAGATTCTTCCTCCCGAGGTGCGCACCAACGCGGAATGGCTGCGGCGGTTTCGCCGGGAGGGTCAGGCGGCGCGACGCTTTCGTCACCCAAATGCTGTTACCGTTTACGATCTCCGTACAGCAAGCGATGGCACTATCTACATGGTGATGGAGTATGTTGAAGGCCGCACGCTCAGCCAGGAAATGAAGGCCCGCGGCCCCATGACTCCGGCGGAGGCTTTCGAAATTCTGGAACCGATCATGAGTGTGCTTAATACGGCCCATGCAATGGGAGTCGTGCATCGGGACCTAAAACCTGAAAACATCATGATGGGTAAATCCAGCACAGGGGAACCAGTCGTGAAGTTACTCGATCTTGGCATCGCCAAAATGCGAGAAGTTGCCGGCGCTGATGGCGGCGGTGCCACCGCACTAACTATGGCGGGACAGGTGCTGGGTACGCCGCACTACATGTCACCGGAACAGTGGGGAGAGTTGCCGCGCGATGGCGATTC
>JACMLA010000839.1 GCA_014379815.1 Bryobacteraceae bacterium
CAAGACCGTCCGCCGCCTGGGGTCGATTTGCACCGGGGCGTTCCTGCTGGCAGCGGCGGGAATCCTCGACAATCGAAGAGCCGTGACACATTGGCGGTGGTGTGCTGGGTTGGCGCAATACTTTCCGAAGGTGGCCGTGAACTCGGATGCGATTTTCATTAAGGATGGTAGCGTCTATACTTCCGCTGGAGTGACGGCGGGTATCGACCTGGCCCTGGCGCTGGTGGAAGAGGACGAGGGACAGCAACGGGCACTCGAAATCGCGCGGGATCTGGTGATGTTCCTGCGTCGACCCGGGGGACAATCTCAGTTCAGCACAGCACTGGCATTGCAGACGAGTTCCGTACGCTCGCTGGAGGAACTGCAGGTATGGATGCTTGAACATCCCGATGTCGACCTAAGCGTCGAGGCTTTGGCGGCGCACTGCCGGATGAGTCCACGGCACTTCGCACGGGTGTTTAAAAAGGAGAAAGGTACGACGCCGGCGAAGTACGTGGAACGGGTGAGAGTTGAGGCCGCGCGGAGGCTCCTGGAAGAGACAAGGCAAGGAGTGAAAGAGGTCGCAGAGCGTGTAGGATTCGGCAGTGCGGAAGTTATGTGCCGATCCTTCGTCCGGGTTCTTGGGGTTACCACGAGCCAATACCTGGAACGATTCGGAGAGTAACCAGCGTAGACGTCGGGCCGGATCAAGCCCTCGAGACCTAATCGCTACATCTCCCAGTTGAATCGGGCTGGCGGTTTGGGACGATACTTGCTCTTAAGGTAGTCCAGAGCCCGACCCTGTTCTGTAGCAGGAACGTACTCAAACACCGCTCCCTCGCCTTTAAGCGTTTTCTGTAACTCTTCGACGCTAACACTCTGGACCGGCGCCTTGTCCCGAATGGCGAACGCTGCGGCAACCCCTGCGGCATGGCCAAGAATCATGTACTGCGGCTCCATCCTCAGCGAGGAATACGCAACGTGTGTCGCCGAGAAGCATACGGGAACCAGTACATTCTCGCTCTCGCTTGCCTTGGGAAGAAGTACACGAAACGGAATCTGATAGGGTTGCACAGGAACCTGCATGTCGCCTTCGTTCTCAGCAAATCCTTGCGCATTTACCAGACGCTGCACATTATGCGAATCGCTATTGTAGGAGCCCATGCCAATCACATCCGGCTTCGTGCGTTCCGTCTGCAGATCTTTTTGCACAACCACGTACTCGCCCACCATACGCCTCGCTTCGCGGACATACAGTTGATGCGGCCAGTTCCCTGTATCGGTATACTCGTCCTTGGGTAAGCCCCATTCGCGAACTTCAGCCTGTAATTCCTTTGGCACACGGGAATCATTCGCGAGGAAATAGTAGTAGCCCTTTACATAGTTCTCGTGGTCCTTCCAGATGCTTGCTCTCTCGGCGTAAGAACCCTCGGGATACTTGTAATTCTTCCCAATGTAGTCAGTGGAAAAGGCACCATTATTGTTGAAATCCGCCTTGCCATTAGGAATCCTGGCAATTAGCGTCATTTCATGAAATATCGGCGAGCGCCCTTTCGCCTTGACCTGCGCTTCCAGCAGTCGGGCCAGCAACTCGTAGCGCTTGGGATCGTAGCCTTGTGGCTTGGGCCATGGCACCCGATTCGCCGGTGTGTTGGTCGCAATCACGCGGAAGTTGTAAGCCTGGACTCCCTTGTCAGCCGAACCTGGTTCCGCCCTGGGTTCCCCGGAGATCTCTGGCAATAGCTTGCCACTGGCATCTTTCGCGGACACATTCACAGCAAACTGATGGAAGGGAGTGCGATCCCGAACGCCGGCCAGCGACTCTCCATATTGCGCGGATGACTCGCGACCCCACGTATAAGAAATCCCGGCCTGCGCCAGCAAGTCGCCTTCATAACTGCAATCGGCGAATACCTTCCCCGAGAACTTCGTGCCGTTTTCCGCAGTGATCGATGTGACACGCTTGCCCTCACGGACGACACCGTCCTTCTCGCGCAATCGATGTCTCAATAGCAGCGTCACCCCATTCTGCTTCAACATGTCCAGCATGACCCCTTCGCCTACCTTGGGTTCGTAGAAGTAAGCCAGCGGATTCAGATATCTGTTCATGTCGTACTTCTGGCCAACCAGCCAGTAGAATTCGAGCGCCAGCCCTCCAATCACCTCGCGCTTGCCTACATCGGTTCGCGACAATCCGCCTGTAGCCATTCCACCCACGTGGCGCCCGGGTTCCAGAAGGACCGTCTTCAGACCGTGCCTCGCGCCAGAGACGGCCGTCATCACGCCTCCTGCTGTCGCTCCGTACACAACCAGATCAAAATCCTGCCCTTGCCCAAATACACCAGCGCAGGTCGCCAAAGCTATTGCCAGTAGTCGTTTCATCGTCGCGTGTTAATCATATCTGACGGCATGTTCTTCGAGCTGTATGCCTGGCGCTGGACTTTTGTCGCTCTCGAACCCATTCGCTTCGACCACGCTGGCAATACGCTCCGCGGCGCTCTTGGGCTCGCACTGCGAGACGACCCCGACTACGGTCGCTGGTTTCGCCCCAATGCCGCGAAATCAGGTCCCAGCGGATTCGCCGACCCGCCACGGCCGTTCGTACTTCGCGCCATGCACCTCGATGGGCAGACCATCCCGGCCTCAGAGTCTTTCTCATTCGACATCCACAGTTTCGAAACCAGAGTCAATCGCTACGCTCTTTTGCACCGCGCAATTGAGGAACTGGGAAGGCAAGGTCTGGGCCGGGGCAGAGGACGCGCGGTATTGCAAGCGACCTTTCTCGACTCCCACACGCTAATACGTCTCCCGCTGACTCCGGACCCTAAGCCCGTCCATCAGATTCGCGTATGCTTCCTAAGCCCAACCGAATTGAAGGGCACCGATCCGTCCAGCTTTCGCACCCTGTTCGCGAGATCGCGCGACCGCGTAAGCACAATAAGTTCGCTCTACGGGTCGGGTGCATACGACATCGACTTCCGGGCGCTGGGTGAGCGAGCAGCCGCAATCCGGACCACGCGCTTCGACGTCAATCCAGTAGAGGCCCGGCGCAAAAGCACGAGAACGGGAGAGACGCACACACTGGGCGGATTCGTCGGGGAAGCGATCTACGAAGGGGAACTCAGCGAATTTGTGCCCTGGCTCGAAGCTGCTCAATGGAGCGGAGTCGGTCGCCAGACCGTCTGGGGCAACGGTGCTTTCACGATCTTCCGGGAGAAGTAACATCCCGAACAGTCTCAGTATGTCACCGAGAGGCAGTATGTCCCCGAGAGTAAGACGCACGAATAGTAACATGGGACGGTGAAGATGACCAGCAGGCTAGCTCAGCAATGGGGCTTCAGCATCATCATAGGCCTGCTCCTCGTTTCCACCCTGATGGCGTGGCGCATTCAGGAGTCCTTTTCTGAAGAAAGCGTTCAAATACATCGACGCTTCGTGCAGGGACAAGATACTCTTAATAACCTTCGTCGCTCCCTGTGGACAATCGGAGTCAACCTTCGCGACTATTACCTCGATCCCGAAGAGACCTTCCCGCAATTCCTTCGCCGTACAGAAAAACTTGAGTCAGACGCCGGGCGGCACCTTACCGAACTTCGCGGGATTTCCAAACATCCAAAGCAGGTTCACCAGCTCGCCGGCAGCTTCGAAGAGCTGTTTGGCCAGGCCCGGCTGGCGACGACCAAGGAAAGCAGTCCTGAGCTGCGCCTCGCGTTTATTCAAACCGAAATCGTACCGCGGCGTGACAAAGCCAGTAGGCTCCTGCGGGAAATCGAGGCTGCGAATCACAGCTCGCTCACCGATAGTGAGTATCTGCTTCGCGCTACAAGGACCGGAGCCGCCCAGCGACTTCTTGCGTTGCTGGCAGCTTGCCTTTTCGCCGGAGTGCTGGTCGCATTCTTCAGTATTCGTCACGCCGAGATGCTGGAAGCGGAAGCCGCGCGCCGCTATCACGAGGTCCTTGGTGCGAAACAGCAACTCGAGGATTTATCGAACCGTCTCATGGACGTGCAGGAAGAAGAGCGCACCAGACTGTCACGGGAACTCCACGATGAGATCGTTCAGAATCTTGCTGTCATGAAAATGGAGATCGTGCAGGCGCAAATGTTGAGTGCGCAACGGCTGCCCGAAGCCCGCGAAATTCTCGCAAGAGCACGACGCATTGCAGACGATACCGTCCGCAGCGTTCGTGACATATCCCTTCTGCTGCGGCCTCCCTTGCTGGACGATCTTGGACTGGTTCCCGCTTTGCAGTGGCAAGCCGAGGAGTTTACGCAGCGTACCGGCGTTCCCTGTAAACTCGACGACCAGAACCTGAGTGACGACCTCCCGGACGCGGTCAAAACTTGCGTGTATCGCGTCACGCAGGAAGCACTTCGCAATTGCGAGAAGCACTCCGGAGCCTCTTCAGTGTGTGTCACAGTCTGCCAGACCAGCGCCGGACTCGAGGTCGTGGTGGAAGACAATGGCGAGGGCTTTTCGGACCTGCAGCGCAAACCCGCCAGCCTCGGAGTGCTGGGCATGAAGGAGCGGGCTTACTCGCTAGGCGGAACGCTGGAAGCAGGTAACCGTGCCGAAGGAGGCGCTTACATCCGCCTCGCTCTCCCTCTCTCACTCGCAGTCGCCGATAAGATTCCGCTTGGAGCTTACGTATGAGTATCACGATTCTGCTCGCCGATGACCACACGTTGTTTCGCCAGGGACTTCGACGTATCATCGAAGCGAATCCCGATATGCAAGTCATCGCAGAGGCCTCATCCGGCCTCGAGGCAGTCGACCTTGCACGGCAACACCGGCCAAACGTCGCCATTATGGATATCGCGATGAAGGATCTGAACGGCATCGAAGCTACCGCCCAGTTGCTGCGCCAGTCCCCGGAAACCGCGGTCCTCATTCTCAGCATGTATAGCGATGAGCGTTACGTCGTGCGTGCCGTACGGTTCGGAGCCCGCGGCTATGTCCTCAAGGACACCGTGGAAGAAGGCCTCATCGAAGCCATTCAGCATGTTGCCAGCGGACAGGCATTCTTCAGCCCGGTGGTGGCCCGCATTCTGCAGGAAGCCCATACCCGCGACATGACTGGCCAGAAAGTGGACGACCGCTACGAGACACTCACGGAGCGTGAGCGCCAGCTGTATCACATGCTCGCCGAAGGACAAAGCAACAAGGAAATCGCGAACCGCCTGACCCTCAGCCTGCACACAGTGGAAACCCACCGTACCCGAATTATGGACAAGCTCGATGTCCACTCCATAGCGGAACTGGTGCTTAGCGCGGTGCGTCGCGGAATCGTCGTTTAGCTCATGGTTTAGCCCTCGTCACGAATCTGTCATCTCCTGCTGCCTATAGTGAATCGTGGTCGACTTCCGGCAGCATAAATCCCCGACATGGTTGCTCGTCGTGATTTTGAGCATCACGTCCGGCTGTTCCTCCAGCCGTGGCGACCGTGCGGAAACTCTGCGGATTCGCGGGTCTGACACCATGCTGATTCTGGCCCAGGCCTGGGCCGAAGAGTACGCAAAGGTCGATTCTGCCGTCGCCGTAGAAGTATCCGGAGGCGGTTCCGGGCAGGGAATCGCCGCCCTCGTCAAAGGCACCATCGATATCGCAAATTGCAGTCGCAACGTAAAGCCTGAGGAAAGTGCACAGGCCCGCGCCAACACCGGCAAAAATCCTAAAGAGTTTGTGGTGGGCTACGACGCTCTGGCCGTTTTCGTGCACCACCAGAATCCCCTTGACGAAATCACCCTCGACCAGCTGGCCGAAATCTACCGCGTCGATGGCAACCTTGACCTGTGGTCCCAACTGGGTGTGCGCATTCCCGCAGGCCGCGAAAAAATCGTGCGCGTCAACCGGCAATCCAGTTCCGGCACTTACGAATTCTTTCGGGACAACGTGCTCAGCAAGCGGGACTTTCAGCTCGGGTCACTGGACATGAATGGATCTAAGGAGGTCGTGGAACTGATCGCGTCCACCCCGGGTGCAATCGGGTACAGCGGCATGGCCTTCGCTACGTCTGACGTTAAGGTTCTCCGGGTTCGCTCCGGCGAGGGAACCGAATCCTACGCGCCGACCACTGTCAATGTGCTCTCCAAAAAGTATCCGATCTCGCGCAGTTTGCTGGTCTACACTTTGGGTGAGCCTCGCCCCTCCGTGCGGAAATACATAGACTGGCTGCGGTCCGCGGATGGCCAGCAAATCGTGACCGATATCGGATATGTCCCTCTCGAATCCGGCGGCAGGGAATAGACCGGTATGGGTAAGCGCTGGCGCAAAGTTACAGAGTCTTTGATTGAGGGTCTCATTCGACTCTGCGGGATTAGTGCGACGGTCTTCGTCATCGGAATCTTTGTATTCGTTTGCCGGGAAGCTTTGCCACTCCGCAACGACGGTGGGTTCGACCTATCGCAGTTCTTCCTCAGTGACCAGTGGTACCCGACGTCGGAAATCTCCCGACGCTACGGGGTGCTAGCCATGATCGTCGGGACCTTCAGTGTTACGCTGCTGGCGATGCTGATGGCCGCGCCGCTTGGCCTCGGTGCGGCTATCTATATCTCGGAGTTCTGCGCCCCCCGCCCGCGGGAAATTCTGAAAGTGCTGGTGGAACTGCTCGCGGCGATTCCCAGCGTCGTCTGGGGCTTTGCGGGGCTCACCATCACCAGTCGCCTGATTGTCCGCTTCACGACCGCGGACGTGGGCGTCAATCTGTTGAACGGCGCGTTGCTCCTGGCGCTGATGAGCGTGCCCATCATTGTTTCCCTTGCCGAAGATGCCTTCAAGGCAGTTCCGGATTCGTATCGCGAAGCCTCTCTCGCACTAGGCGCAACACGGTGGCAAACCACCTGGAGAGTTCTGTTACCAGCCGCCCGTAATGGACTGACCGCAGCCGTTCTGCTTGGGTTCGGCCGCGCAATTGGCGAAACCATGGCCGTCCTGATGGCCACCGGCCACGCGATCAACATCCCCGGTTCTGTGCTGGATCCCGTCCGCACCCTTACCGCAAATATCGCGGCGGAACTGGGAGAAGCACCGGAGAAATCGACGCACTACCAGGTCCTGTTTCTCACCGGCGTCCTTCTGTTTCTAATCACCTTCGTGGTGAATCTCACAGCTGGCCTCGTAATCCGGCGGGAGCGCCGCCAGTGAGCCGGTTCGAAGCCACTCCATCTGTTAACGCCAAACTTCGCCAGGAGGCAATCGCGAGCATTCTCTTCCTGGGCATGCTGATCTCGATTCTGCTGCCGCTCTTTGCAATTGTGGGCTACTTGGTCTGGCAGGCAGCGCCCTCCCTGAACTGGCAATTTCTGGTCCTCGCGCCGACACACGGAATGCGCGAAGGCGGAGTCTGGCCGGCCTTCGTGGGTACGCTGTATCTCGTAACTCTGTCGCTGGCTGTCGCTACACCGATCGGTGTTCTTGCCGCTGTGTACCTCACCGAATACGCGAAAGACAACTGGTTCAATCACGCCGTCAACATGGCCGTCTTGAACCTCGCAGGAGTCCCCAGCATTGTGCACGCGCTATTCGGCCTGGGCGCTTTCGTCTACGGAGCTCAATTCGGTTACTCTGTTC
>JACMLA010000840.1 GCA_014379815.1 Bryobacteraceae bacterium
AACCCTGAAGCTGATGGCCGGATACGCGTCGGATTCCCGGCAGGGCGTCGCCACGCAGTTCCGAATCGGGCAAGGACTGGTAGGTCAATGCGCTCAGGAAAAGCGGCGCATGCTGATCAATCAGGTTCCCCAGGACTATATCCGGATCAGCTCCAGCCTCGGCGAATCCACTCCAGTCAGCATCGTTGTCTTGCCGGTGCTGTTTGAGGGTGAAGCAAAGGCTGTCATCGAACTCGCATCATTCCAGCGTTTCAGCGATATCCACCTTTCTTTCCTCGATCAAATTACGCAGAGTCTCGGCATCGTGCTAAACACCATCGCCGCCACGATGCGCACCGAAGAGCTTCTCAAGCAGAGTCAGGCGCTGACAGAACAGCTTCAAAAAATCAATGCTGAACTCGAAGAGAAAGCACAGCTGCTGGCTGAACAGAAGACCGAAGTAGAAACCAAGAACAGAGAAGTAGAGCAGGCGAAGGCTGCTCTGGAGGAGAAAGCCGAGCAACTCGCTCTCACCTCCAAATACAAATCCGAGTTTCTGGCCAACATGAGCCATGAGCTTCGGACACCGCTAAACAATCTCTTAATTCTGGCTCAGATGCTCGCAGAAAACGCCGAGAAGAATCTGATAGCCAAGCAGGTTCGCTTTGCCGAAACGATCCACAGTTCCGGAACCGATTTGCTGGCGTTGATTAACGATATTCTCGACCTGTCCAAAATCGAGTCCGGCAAAATGGACGTCGAAATTGGAAGTGTGCGGTTCGCGGACCTTCGGGACTACTGTTCCAGAACGTTCCGTCACGTAGCCGACGGAAAGAGTCTCGAGTTCCATATCGATCTCGATCCGAATCTTCCGCCCGAGACGATTC
The DNA here is from genome assembly GCA_014379815.1 of Bryobacteraceae bacterium. The sequence continues at coordinate 867 of JACMLA010000840.1, forward strand.
ACACCGATGCAAAGCGCTTGCAGCAAGTGCTGAAGAACCTTCTCTCCAATGCCCTGAAGTTTACCGAGCGTGGTTCCGTGAAGCTGCACATAAAGTCAGCTGTCGGCGGATGGAGCCAGAACCATCCTCTTCTGAACAGATCCAAAAGCGTCATCGCGTTCTCGGTCACAGATACTGGCATAGGCATCCCGCAGGACAAGCAGCGAATCATCTTCGAAGCATTTCAGCAGGCAGACGGAACCACCAGCCGCAAGTACGGAGGTACCGGCCTTGGCCTTTCCATCAGCCGTGAACTGGCCCGCTTGCTTGGTGGAGAAATCAGACTGCAAAGTGCTCCCGGAGTGGGAAGCACGTTCACGCTGTATTTGCCCCAGGTGTATATGGCGATGACCCAGGGTGTTAAGTCCGATTTTGGAAGGTCCACCATAAACCCACCCGCACTGACGGCTCTCACCGGGCAGGTCACAGGCAATGGAAGCGAGCTGCCGAACGGCACAGAAGCGGCTTTGGATTTCATCCTGCCGCCGCCTGCCTCCACACCCGCTACGCTCGTAGAGGATCTTGCCATCGATGATGACCGTAACATAATCCAGCCGGGGGATCCCGTGTTGCTCATCATCGAAGATGATGTGACGTTCGCACGCATCCTCGTAGATCTTGCCCACGACAAGCACCTTAAGGTTGTGGTCGCGCTCCGGGGCCACACCGCACTGGCTCTTGCGAGAGAGTTCCTTCCTGTCGCGATCACGCTGGACATCAACCTGCCTGATATGGCAGGCTGGACCATTCTCGATCGTCTGAAGCATGACCCCGCCACGCGTCACGTGCCAGTCCATATCATCTCAGGAGATGAAGACAGGCGCCGTGGATTCGCACTTGGGGCGATGACCTACATCAGCAAGTCAACAACCAGAAAGTCGCTGATTAAAGCATTCTCAAGAATCGAGCAATCCGTCGCTCCGCGAGTCAAACGCCTGCTGCTGGCGACAGAGGACGAAACGAGGAGAGTCAATCTTCACCAGGTGGTCGGCGCCCCTGATCTGGAGGTAGTCGACGTAAAAACCGGTGGAGAGCTGGTCGCAGCAATTCGGCAGGATTACTTCGACGCGGTCGTCATCGATCTGCGGCTGGGGGATCTCCCGGCCCTGCGGGTCATCGAAGAATTGCAATCTGTGCTGGCCGACAACGCCGTGCCGGTCATTTTCTACAGCAAACGCAATCCAACAGAAGAGGAAAGTGCCGGGATTCACAAGCTAGCCGTAGACGGGATCGTGCGGCATGTGCGCTCACCCGAACAACTGCTGTACGAAACGGTTCTTCTGCTCCATCGGGCCGAAGCGAATCTGGGAGAACATCAAAGGAAAATACTCGCCGACTTAGCCCGGGCTGACGAAGAGCTGGCTGGCCGGAAGGTCCTGGTGATCGATGATGATCTCCGCAATATCTTCGCGCTGACCAGTGTGTTGGAACAGCACAATCTAAACGTGCTCCACGCCGAAAACGGGCGGGCCGGTATAGAGTTGCTGAAGAATCATCCCGACGTGGATGCCATACTCATGGACATCATGATGCCGGTTATGGTCGGCTATGAGACAACCCGCGCAGTACGGCAGATTCCCGAGTTCCGGTCGATACCGATTGTCGCCTTAACCGCAAAGGCG
>JACMLA010000841.1 GCA_014379815.1 Bryobacteraceae bacterium
CCCGTGCGCGGTCGTCCGGGTGTACGCTTTGCAGAAATTCCGAGACCGGTACGCCCAGAACGGCTCGCTCAGGATCCACAGAAAACATCTGGGCGAATCGTGCAGTGCAGTACAGACAATCATCGGCCACATTCCAGTCCCAGGTACCTACACCACCGCCGACTTCGAGTGCAAAAGTGAGACGCTCTTCACTGATCCGGCGTGCCTCCTCAGCCTGTCTCCGCTCTGTAATGTCGACACACGATCCTATGTACCCGGTGAACTCTCCGCCGTTCCCGTATAGCGGGATTCCGTGGTCTGCGAGCCAGCAGTATTCGCCGTCATGACGCCGCCTGCGGTAGTCCATCTCGAAGGGCTCACGACCGTCGAACGCATGGTTATAGGTCGAAACGCACCTCTCCATATCGTCCCGATGGATGCCCGTGGCCCATCCATAGCCAGATCCCGAGCCAGATCCCGAGCCAGATCCCGAGCCAGATCCCGAGCCAGTTCTATAGCCAGTTCCATAGCCAGTTCCCGAGCTGGCTCCCGGATCGGGACTGCGACCGGTGAACTCCAGCCATGGGCGATTGAACCACGTGCACTCCCTGTTTGTGTCCGCTATCCAGATCAGCACTGGCGCAGAGTCAGCCATGGTGCGGAATCTTGCTTCGCTTTCGCGCAGCTGCTCTTCGGACTTTTTACTCACCCGCAGATCCCGCGTGATCGTGGCGAGATGAGTAGGCTGACCAGTCGCGTGATCGTCGACGCGGAAGACATCATAAAAAACCGGAATGGATTCCCCGGTCCGCAGATGCAAGAGGTGCAACTCGCCTTGCCAGCGGCCATTTTCGCGAGCTGCGGGCAGCACGACGTTGCGCACGAACTCCCTCTCTCCGGGCACGAAAAAATCCCAAACAGAGATTTGAACAGCCTCCTCTACGTCCTGCGCGCCTATCAGCTCCAGCGCGGACTGGTTTGCGTAAACCGGGACGCCCTGGAGGTCCGAAATGCCGACAAACTCAGGTGAGTGTTGCACCAGCTGACTTAAGAGCTGACGATCCCGATCGGCATGCTTCTTCTCGGTGATGTCCTGCACCATGCCGATGAATCCGGTGATGCTGCCATCGTGACTCTCCAGTGGTGTGTAAAAAAGATAGACGTCGTGGAGCGTGCCATCTTTGTGGCGGATCCGCGATTCAAATGCGACACGCTCTCCGCGGAGGGCCTGCTGGATATAGGGCTTTGAGACGGCGTAGTGCTCGGACCCTGCCACCTCAACTACGGTCTTGCCGAGTATGTCCTCCCGGCTGCGCCCGAAGAACTCTTCGCAGGCCCGGTTCACCTTCTGAAAACGCTGCGTCCTATCGACGAAACAGACCAGCACCGGAAGACTATCGGTGACTAATTCGAGCTCTGCTGTTCGCTCGGCCACGCGACCCTCCAGCAGGTCGTGCGCGCGCTGCAATTCCTCCTCCGCTCGTTTACGCGCCGTAATGTCATGCATGGCTACCACGGCACCGAGACGTTCCCCGGCAGCACCGAAGAAAGTTCGTCCGCTCGCCACCAGAGTTCGCCTGGGACCATGCGTCGACGCAATCACCATCTCGGCGTTGCGAACCTCGCCCTCCTGCAGGGCGCGAAACAGCGGCACTTCGTCTCTGGTCAACGGAGTCAGGCCGTCGGGGCGATACAAATTGTAGTGCTCCGCCCACTGGTCGGCGGCAAGAGCCTGCTCGGGTAAGCCATGGAATTCCCGCGTGGCGCGGTTGAAGAGTGTCAGCGTTCCATTCGCATCGCAAGCGACAACACCAGCCTCAATGTTGTCGAGCACCGCGATCAGCAGAGCATGCTCCTTGACCAGACCCGCGCTCAACGTGCGAACTTCCTGACGCTGTCGCCATAGTTCTAGGAAGGAGTTGACTTTAGCCCGGAGCAAGGCCGCGATGATCGGCTTCTCCACGTAATCGACGATGCCTGGAATGCCGGCGCGCTCAATGGATGCACGATCCCCGACGTCAGTGAGCAGAATAAGGGGAGTCAGGCTCGCGAGGTTTCGGATTTGCTGGGCGACGGCAAAACCGTCGAGATCCGGTAAGCTCACCTGCAGCAGGACCGCTGCAAACTCGTCGGAGCTCACGTCGGAACCCACGTGGTGTAGCGCCTCTTCGCCTGACCCTGATATCAGCACTTCGGTCCCGTGCAGATCCGCAAGCACCGCAGCGATTCCCTTAGCGCTTTGAGGGTCCCCGTCTATTAGCAGCAATCGGGCCCGAGAGCCGGGATCAGTCTGCCTTGAGCCGTTCAGATGAAGTGACGCGCCCAGCTCCGCCACCCTCTGGCGGAGTTCCATTGCCTGATCGTTGGATTGCAAGGTCGGTCCTGTGCCGGAGTGCCTTCATGGCAGTCACGTGTATTCAGGATAAGCCCAGGCAGGGGCGTGGGTGCCTGTAGCGAAGCGGCCCGGAACCAGAAATCTACGGTGCCTGGTAGAACGTTGCCTGGTCGATCAATCTCTTCTCGAAGGCATTGTCAAGGTTGAGAGTACTCTCGGCACATCCGAGCAGCAGATAGCCCTTCTGCTGGAGACTTCCGCGGATCTCTTTCAGAATGGATTTCTTGGTGTCTATGTCGAAGTAGATCAAAACGTTACGGCAAAGCACGAGATCGAAGCGACCGAAAGCAGCAGTGCTGCCCCGCAAATCGAACTGCGCGAACTGAACCATTTTGCGAATCGTATCCGATACCTGCCACTCGTTCCCCTGCTGCTCGAAGTACCTCTCCAGATACTCGGCAGGAAGCCCGCGGCTGATTTCGAATTTCCGGTACCGCGCCGCACGGGCGCGCTCCACCACCTGAGAGTTCAGGTCCGTGCCAAGGATTCGCAGATCCCAGCCGACAAGGTTCATCTGGTCGAGAATCATCGCAAGGCTGTAGGCTTCCTGTCCGGTCGATGAGGCTGCCGACCAGATGCTGAGCTTGCGCTCAGACCGACGCCGCTCAATCAACTCCGGCAAAACCGACTTCTTCAACGCCAGAAACGCCGGCTCGTCGCGAAAGAATAGCGTCTCATTCGTGGTCATCGCTTCGATTACTTTTTGCCGAAGCGTGGCACCGCCCGTGGCTCTCAGGAGAGCGCACAGATCGTTTAAGGTGCGGAGTTGCTGCTCTTCGAGAATCGGTGCGAGCCTGGTCTCCAGCAAGTACAGCTTGGAGTCATCCAGAACAATTCCTGAATCCCGATACACTTCCTTCTGCAGAAGCAGGAGGTTGTCGGACGAGAGCACATCTCCCGGCCTGTCCGCTGTTGCCGTTTGCATATAAATTGTCTCAACTTCTCTTTAAATCTGTTTCAGAATCTCTGGCGCGATACAGCTCAGGTCCACCACGGAATGGGCTAATCCGGCATTGACAACAGCGCCGGGCATGCCCCAGACCACCGAACTTGCAGCGTCTTGAGCGATGACATATGCGCCTCGCTGATGCAACGCTGTTGTTCCCTGCAAACCATCGTTCCCCATGCCTGTCAGCATCACGGTGATCGCCGAGCCGCCGTAGGTTTCCGCGGCAGAGCGAAATAACACGTCGACTGACGGACGGCAGGAGTGTTCCTGCGGACCCTGATGCAGTTTGACAACGACGCCACGAGGTTGCCTTTGCACCACCATGTGAAAGTCGCCGGGAGCGATC
>JACMLA010000842.1 GCA_014379815.1 Bryobacteraceae bacterium
AGCATGTCGGGCACGTCTGAAGCAACAGAGCAGCGGCCCCGGTCACTACCGGTGCGGCGCCTGATGTGCCTCCAAAAATTGTTTCCGATGAGCCCGTTCCTGCCTGTGCCGAGAGGCTCGCGCCCGGTGCGCCCAAATCTGGCTTGATCGAGCCATAGCTATAACCGGGTCCTCTGGACGAACTGCTCACCATGCTTTGATTCAGAGGGAACAGTTGAGCAGGACTGACTGTGGCCAGCACCGTAGCACCTTCTGTGAGTCTTGACTTAATCAGATTCGCAGTGCCTTGGGTGATGACGAGTGAGGGGACGAACGTATCTCCACCACCGCGGGAAAAGCTGACCGCGTCACCCGGAGCAACGAGACCTATCAGCACACCAATCGCGCCAGCTTTTGCAGCGCGATCGACTTTGTCGCTGATGTTGCACGCACCGCGGTCAATCAGTGCCACCTTACCGGCTGGATTTGTCAAGTAAGGATCAGCTGGGAACCCAGCAGGAGGGTCGGCGGGACAGCCTCTGCCGACAAACACAACAGGTCCATTGGAGAATCCCGAACCTATCGGTGCGAATTCCAGCGTTGCGGTGTTGGTGTAGGTTCCGGCGATTGAGGCCGGCGCGGTAACCAGAAGGCTGTAAGTGGTTGCGGTCGGCACCTGAGTCTCTGCGACGCTGATGATGGAGGGACCAGTCGCGGGCGAACCCGCAATGTAAGGAATATTGCCCCCGTTACCTGCAGCGGCTACTACCACCACTCCCAGTTTGGTCGCAATCCGTAGCGCCTCGGTCAGGTCGTCTTCCCGGGTCCCGAAATCACTTCCAACCGAGAGATTCATCACATCGACTGCATCGGCGATGTTGCCGTCACCGTTGGGGTCAAGAGCAAAATCCACGCCTCTGAGCAAAGCCAGACCGCTGCAGTTTGTCGCCACAGCACTGCATACCTTTACCGCTATCAGCTTTGCATCCGGGGCAACTCCCTTGTGGGTTCCGTCAAGGCTTTTACCTGCAATTATGTCGGCTACGTGCGTGCCATGGCCTTCCAGATCGATCGGATCCGGGTCGTCGGCCAGGTCTCCGACGGGCCAGCTCTCCCCAACAAAATCGAATCCGTTGATCACCTTTGCCGTCGGGAACAGACCATCGCGTGTCTTGTTTTGGGCTGCCTCGGGGTTGGCGCCGTAGGCCGCGACATAGGCCGCCGTCGTGCCAGCGCCTCCCAGATTCTTGTGGGTATAGTCGATGCCGCTATCCAGAACGGCCACAGTGATCCCTCCGCCGGTGATCCCCATGGTCTGGACAGCGGTTGCGCCAACGTAGGGCACAACAGAGCTAAGGGCAAGTGAGTAGTTCAACAGACCGCGAACGGACGCCACTCCAGGAATCCCCTGGAGCACCTTCAGCTTGCTTCTGTCGATGGACACGACCAGTGCATTGGAAGCCTTGGTCAGCCGTCCTTCTTCCAGACCTCCCTGGGCTGCGATCTGGCTCATCAGTGCAGTCTGCTTTGCGCGCAGTTGCTGGACGTACGCTTGCTGCAGGGCAGTAGTCATACGGAGCCCGGTTCGTTTGTTTCCAGCAACCAGCGCCAGAGGCGGATCGCTCAACCGGACTACCACCTGGATTCTGCGAGTCGCGGATCTTCTCTGTAACAGCTTCGAAGGAGTCGCGCCGACCCGGTGGCCTTCAGGCAACCTGAGGGTTGCAGGCACACGTACCGGAGTCAACTGTTGGGCTGGCAGAGCTAGCGCTAACAGGCAGCTAACGGCAACTCTCCTGAATAACCAGCTAATTGATTGTGTATTCACCGGACTCTGTCTCCCTGCGCCGCTCTGTCTCCATGCTTGATCAGCAGGTCATTATGATGTACCATGGCGCACACCCGCAGTCAATCAGCTGGAATTAGCTTCCTGTGTCACTGGAGAAATCAACATGCCTTTTAAGTTAGTGTTTGCAGTGGCTCTAGGCCTGCTGGCTGGACAAACAAGTCGCTCGGCCATCATTTGGGAGGAGACTGGTTCGGCTGGACGGTTACCAGATCAGGCGCAGTACACGCTGGGAGCAGGGCCTTTAAGCGGAATTTCTGGGAATTTGCTGGACCTGAACGAAATCGATCTCTACCGGATACTGATCACCGATCCACAGAATTTCAGCGCAATGACCAGTGGCGAATCTGATTTTATTCCAGATCCACAGCTATTTTTATTTGATCTCGCCGGTTTTGGTGTTTACTCCAATGACGACGGCCCGGGAATTGGAAGTCAGTCAGAACTGCCTGCAGGTCACACTTTCAGTCCGTTGACCGCTGGTTTGTACCTGCTGGGTATCGGTCGCTTTCCCAATGAACCCTCAAGCAACCTGGGACTTATTTTCAGGCAGAACGATCAGGTTGGCTCGCCAGACCTCGGGGCGGGTGGCTCTCTGCCGCTTGCCGGATGGACTGACGATGTGGATGGCCGCCCGGACTTGAATACGGAATACTTCATCTCACTGACCGGTGCCAGTGTGTCCGGCATACCGGAGCCGGGTAGTTTCCTTTTGACCGCTTCGGCCTTAGCTGTGACAGCACTGGCGTTCACAAAGCTCCGCTCACGCTAGCGATCCTCAGGCAAGGTTCCACTTGTAACTACTAAAGACAGATCCAGTTGACAATTTGTATGATTAATAGGACAATTTGTCTGTTGGATGAAACATGATCGAGAGTCGGTGCCCGGGCCGAAACTCTATAACCGTATCCCTGTGCTGCGAGCCGAGAGGAACCTAAGTCGGCAGGATCTCGCCCAGGGTGTTGATGTAAGCTACCAGACGATCGGGTATCTGGAGCGTGGTGAGTTTAATCCCAGCCTCGAGCTGGCCTTTCGCATCAGTGAGTTCTTCGGAGTTCCGATCGAGGGCGTTTTCTCTCGAAAGCCGTTCCGGCCAATGAGCGCGGATATCTATCCCACGGGAGGGTGAAGCCATGCATGCCAGTCTGAATCTCTTTGGATTCAAGCTCGGGATCAAAATTGATAGCAGATCCAAGCGGAGGTCGGTGGTCGCGGCAACCGTAATCACGTATGTTGCTACGTGTGTCTTTGCCGTCGATGCGCGTACCAGCAGCGGATTGCTCTTGGCCGTGGATTTGGCTTTTGCCGCGCTTGCCGGGCTGGGACTCGTTGGATGCTGGCTGGCTTTGGTCAGCTTGACTCGGCAATACGGGTTTCCCGGAGACTTGCGTTTGTTCACCAGCCGGGACGAGCGGCAATCGGGTGTGCGGCATCATGCTTTCGTCAGGGGATATATGATTCTCACGGCCCTGGTCTGCTCCGGTGTTGTTTACTGGATGGCGCCGCCGGAAATCGGGCTGCCACTTCCCGACCCCGCGTACAGAGGACCTCTCCTGTTCGGCCTGATTGTCTTCTGCACCTTGCTACCGACAGCGATCATTGCGTGGACGGAGCCGGACGATTCACAAGAGATGCCTGCCAGAAGCGTACGGGCTCCAGGGCTCTGAGCGACGACAGCAACTGTTTTGACCCGACCTCGCGGGAAGCTTTTTCCGGCACACCGCGCTAGCGACCTTTCTGGCAGAGGCAGATCAATCTCTCTACACCAATAAACACTTCCTCGCAGGACCGCGTTCTATCTGGTGCGGTGCTGATTACAGACAGCGGCAGCCTGAGCATGGATTTCGAAAGCCTGGTCCGGCAGCATGAAGTCCGTGTGCTCCGCCTGACCATCCGGCTCACTGGAAATCACGCGGATGGGCAGGATGCCGCCCAGGAGGTTTTCTTGCGTCTTCACCAGAATCTGTCCCGATTGCATGGACCAGAGGCGGTACTGCCATGGCTGCGCCGGGTGGCAGTGAACGTTTGTTTCGATCTGGGCCGGCGTGCGCGGTCCCGCCCGGTAGTGCCTCTGGACAGCCTGACGCTCGCGACCGGCGAAAGCGATCCGGAAGCTCAGGCGTTTACGAAAGAATCCCGGGATCAACTGCAACGTGCATTAGCCCAGCTGGGGGAAAGAGAGCGAACCGCGCTTGTCCTGCGGGAGCTTGAAGGACTCAGCACGGCCGAGGTAGCAGAGACGCTTGGCACCGCGGAATCCACGATCCGCGTGCAGATTGCACGTGCGCGCCTGAAGCTGCGGGAACTGCTGAAAGGGGTGACCGTATGACACCCGAGTGCGGGTGGGCAGAACGAGTCGCTCTCGCGGTTGACGACCGGTTGGTTGCGGTCGAAGTTCGGCAGCATCTTGAGTCGTGTCTCGACTGTCAGTCTCTGCTCGCGGAACTCCAGGTGGATCAGACGCTTCTGCAGTCACCGCCTGATGTTTCCGAAGACTTAAGGGCGAACTTTCGCTTGAGAGTCCTGGCTGCGACTTCGAATTCGCGTCGATGGTGGTTTGCAGGTGCTGTCGCCGCATCGCTGGTTGTTTGCCTCGCTGGCATAACGGTGCAGGCTCTCCGCACACTCCCGGTTATCTCTTATGTGCCTCCGCGACCTCAGGTAGCAAATGTTGTGAGCCCTCCGGCCCCCGTCGATCTTCCCATGCCTTCGAGCTCTGCACGAATCTCGAGATCTAGTCCACCTGCAGTAAGCGCTGGCGAGCTCATGAACCAGCTTGCGACCTTGCTGCAACCACCCAGCCAAGCTACTGCTACTTCCGACGCAGTGGTGGTCCTGACAACTACAACCAGCGATCCGGAGGTCATAATCATCCTGCTCGCTGACTCTGAAGGAGTTTTCAATGACTAAGTTGCTTTTTTCGGTATTCTTCCTGCTGTCCTGCTCCAATGTCGCCTTTGCGGATCAGCAGGCTCCTGAGGATCCTAAAGTTGACCGCAAGATCGTGGAAATGAAGCATCTCCGAGGCAACAGGCTGGTGCTTGCCACTCAGTTAGTCGATAACTTTATCAGACCTGGCAAAGCCCTTCAGTACGCTGACCTCAACGCTATTATGATCGAGGGAACACCGGCCAATATAGCCGCTGCCGAGATGCTGTTGAAGCGCTTCGACGTGCCTTCGGGCTCTACAGAACCTACGCAGTCGCGACAGTCTTATCAGCTGAGAGTTCATCTGATCGAGGCATCTCCGAACGATGGCAATGGGGGGACGCTGCCTGTCGAAGTGGCCTCTGCGGTGGAGCAGATGCGGAAGACATTCCAGTACAAGAGTTACAGCCTGCTGGACATCGTCATTGTCCAGATGCAACTCGGGAGCGGAACGGTCTTGAACGGGATCCTGCCGGGTGAGTCTCAGGCGGGATACAAAAGCATTTACGAAGCGAGAGTGAAAGATATTTCTCAGGACGACACAAAGGCACTCTTTCTCAGAGGCTTTTACTTCAGGATCGGAGTTCCGATGCGAATAAGCAACGGTATGTACACTAACGCATCGGTGGAGACAAACCTCACGATTCGCCCAGGTCAGAAGCTCGTCGTCGGCAAACTGTCAAAAGACGAATCCAGCAGCGCGATTTTCCTGATTATCACCGCGGAACCCATCTAAGGCGCGCGATAGGAGGGATCACTAAGGGCGGCCAGCCGAGTGCAGATATTCCGGAGCCTCTGCGGTACTTGATATGGGAACTGGAGTTAGGGGAGCAAATGGCTGGCTTTGTCTTGATGGATTATTTCAAGTGCAACTCTTTATTCCAGAGCATTACGGAGGAAGGGGCATTTGGGTTGTTGGCCTTAAGCGCAACGCGAAGTCCGAGGTTTTAGACCTAAGTTCTGATTAGCTCCATAATTCGATGGCCCATTCAAGGGGGTTTCTTTAATAGCGCGCAAAGGGAATTCAGCGATGATGGGACCCCGACGATTTGTCAGGCGGCCAACCCTGGACTTTACCCTTTGTGTTTCGCCACGGAATCCTGCAAGTACCCGGTGAACGCCTCAAGGGCTTTGGACAGATACCTCCTCTGGAGGCGGATGTAGCCAACGCAGCGGCTGGCCTGCGGTTCGATTTCAATTAACCGGCAGCCCGTGCTTAAACTTCGCCCCATTTTCGGCACAACGCTTACTCCGAAGCCGCCACGGATCAACTCGAAGATGGTCAGTAACTGGTTCGCCTCGAACTGCGCCGCGAAGCGGGCCCGGGCCTGTTCGCAGATCGCCAGCGTCTCGTCCCTTAGGCAGTGGCCGTCCTTCAGAATGAGGAGCCGCTCCTGCGACAGCCGCCGCAACTGCACTTTTTCTAATTCGGCGAAGCGGTGGCCCTCCGGCACCGCAAGATAGAGGGGGTCGCGGAACAGTTCCTTCATCACCAGCCCGGCGCCCTCCACCGGCAGGCTCACCAGTGCGACGTCTACCATGCCGTTGAGCACCTGCTCCACTAGTTCCGCGGTTGTACCCTCCCGAACGTGTAAGTCGATGTCCGGGTAGCGTTCAGTAAAGCCTTTCAGAAGCGGTGCCATGAAGAACGGCAGGATGGTGGGTATAGCGCCCAAACGCAACGGCCCATGCACTCCGGCTCTGGCCCGCTCAATCAGATCCGGCAGCGCCGAGGCATCGTTGAGCAACGCCTGCGCACGGCCGAGTACGGCCTCGCCAATCGCGGTGAGTTCGATTCTGCGATTTAATCTTTCGAAAAGCGGCGCTTCGAGACCGTGCTCCAGCTTCGCGATCTGCTCGGAAAGCGCCGGCTGGGAGATCCCCAGCTCGTTAGCCGCCTTCGTGAAGCTCCCCGTACGGGCCACCGCGCAGAAACATTCGAGTTGG
>JACMLA010000843.1 GCA_014379815.1 Bryobacteraceae bacterium
AGACGTCGGCGTGACATCCCGCTCGATTTTGTCTGCTTCGTGGTCATCTCGTTTTGAATTACGCTCCGCTGGCTGATCGCGCGGCTTTGCGGAGTTCCTCGTTTTCCCGCTCAAGCTCTTCCTGCCGCCGCTCGAAAGGAGCCAGCGCTTCCCTAATCTGTTCTTCCGTGAAACGAGGAGTGATGTGCTGAGGACAATTCCAATCGAACGCCTCAACCCGGATCACATATGCGCGTTCGATCGCGCTATTGTCGGCAGGGTCCCGAAGCCGCTCGATCCACTCCCGCGCTCGCTCGCCCTCGAAAATCTCTGCACGGCCCAGAATCTTCAAGCGCGTTTGGCTGGGGTAGTCAACCATGATCAGGGCGACACGATCATCGCTGCCGATGTTCCCAGTACTGACAAATTGCTTATTCCCTCGAAAATCGGCAAAGGCTATCGTGTGGTCGTCGATGACCTTGAGAAACCCCTTGAGCCCGCCTCGATGTTGAACGTAGGGCCACCCTGTGGCACCTACGGTCGCAATGTAAAAGCTGTCCCGCTCCGCAACGAACGCAGACTCGTCAGAACCAAGGCGGTCAGGAGATGAACGGCCTGCCTCCATCCGCGCGTATTGTCGGCGACTGCCGTATTTCTCCTGCAGTGCCTTAACGAGGGGTGTAAAGACGAGAGATCCAAAGTTGTGTGCCATGCCCGCTTGTGCCCTGCCCTGACCCATTCCTGACTATCGCTTCAGATTTTTCGAGAGGAACTCTTCGATGCGGCTCGCGATCTCTTCGCCATGCGTTTCAAGCGCAAAATGGCCCGTATCCAACATATGGGTTTCGAGATTCTTCAGATCGCGCGCATAGGGGGGTGCCCCTTGGGCGGGGAAGATCGGATCGTTCCTGCCCCAGACAATCAACGTCGGCGGCTGATACTTCCGGAAGAATGCCTGAAAGTCCGGATACAGCGGGACGTTGGTTCCATAGGAGAGCATCAGATCCATTTGGACATCAAGATTGCCCGGACGATCCAGGCCGACTTGATCCAACGTCCACGTAGTTGGGTCGAGCAACGAAGTATCCGAAACGCCGGTTTCATACTGCCACCTCGTCGATTTCGAATCGCTGAGGAAGTTCAGTGCGGCACGATTTTCGGGAGTCGGATCGGCCCAATACTTCTTGATGGGATTCCAAAATTCCAGCAAGCCCTCTTCGTAGGCGTTGCCATTCTGCACGATCAGGCCCTGAATCCGATCCGGATGCAGCAGCGCTAGCCGGTAGCCAATTGGCGCACCGTAATCCATAACGTACATCGAGTACTTCTTCAGTCCGAGCGCCTCGACGAAACTGTTGACCACGTTCGCAAGGTTCTCAAAGGAGTACTCGAAGGATTTGTGATCCGGCATGCTGCTCTGGCCGTAGCCGGGATAGTCCGGAGCAATCACACGAAAAGGGCCGGCGAGGCGAGGAATCAGGTTTCGGAACATATTGGATGATGTGGGAAAGCCATGTAGTAGCAGGATCACGGGTGCATCTTCCGGACCAGCTTCCCGGTAAAAGATGTCCAGGTTGCTTACCCGGGTGGTGTTGTAGTGGACCGGATACTGCGCCCGGGTTTGAGTTTCGACTGCAGTCATTGTGTTGTCTCCGTGTGGTTTCTAAAAGATTCGCCTGAAGCAATGCTAAGCGACTAGCCGCCCTGAAGCTTTCGCAAAAGTGCGATTCTTTCAGCTTCATGCGGTGACTACCTTTGGGTAGCGCTGTCGCGGCAAGTGCCGCTATCGATTTACTGTGGTGATTGTTGTGTCTAAAGATAGTCGCTGGCCACGGCAGATCCGGGCGTCGATTTCGGTTCAGCCGTGTAGCGGTCAACCTGGAGGAAGATGTCATGGTCAGTGCTCCACCACCGCCTCTAATCCGAGCCCGAAGACTAGAAGAGATCTAAATGCTTGATGACGCCCTCACCTCGGCGGACTCGTCATTCGTGTTCCGTTTCGCCTACCGAGGCTTCAGCTGGCATTCTCAGGCGGTCGCGTTCATCAAAGTGCTTCGTCTATCTTTTGTGAACTGGTCGCAGTGGTGATGTGCCAGTTGACTACTTTGTTGGATCGAGATGCCCACAAATTTGCACCGAGCAGGGCCTCACGAAGGCAGACCGCACTGCAAGTCTCCTCCGAGAACGTGGGAAACGCCTCACAGGCGCGGAAATCGTTGTTCGAGTCGGAGATGTGGAAGCGCGCACCGGAATCGAACCGGCGGATAAAAGTGCCTTGGACGCATTGGCAACAGCGGCTGACTTCGGTCCAGCGCACGGATCTGTGACTTCTCGTCAACGCACAAAACAGTGCACGGTCAGGAGGATCCAGATATAAACCAACAATATCCCGAAACTTGTCGATGAATAGCGGTTTTTGGACAGCTCAAAGGTTTCGGTGCGATGAGGCCGCGGTGCGAACCCTTTCCTTGTTCGATGAACACTGGCACGCCTCAACCCGCTCACCTTTGTCAGAGACCGAGTCGACCAGTGTGTCGCATCGGACGGGGTGGATTCCAACGTCAACGCCAGAACGCGCTCGACATCGGAATCGCTGCTGCGCCACTTCCCCACGGTCTCTCCAAACACGGAACCCATCAGATTGTCACGCGGACTTCAGATACAGGGGCAGTTCCAATTCGATGCATCACAATGTTCTGGTGGTTTCTTCCCTTGGTTGCACCTGATTAGTGCTCGCGAGTCGGAGTCCGGCCGGCTAACTTCCGTCTAGCGCGTAATCCGCCCACGACGAGCCCGCCTTGAGATCCAGCCCCACGGATAGGCGACAAACCGTCAACTTGGCGGGTATCCCGCTGGATGAGTTTACACCGCTACTTTCCGCAACCGGACTTCGAGCCGCTCGGTGCATTGCGAGTCTGGGGGACGAGACAACTGCGAATTATTCAGTGAGCAAAGCCGCCGTCACATCTTCTGCTGCAGCAAGCTATCTAGGCATCAATCGGAGCACGCGAGAATCCTTCCTGCCAAAGCTTAAACTTCTCAATTTCCTAGATAGCCTGCGAACAGCGCCCATCAAAGCACCAACCTTGAAAAAGCGCTGGATGCCGCTGTACGGTACGTAGTTTAGTCAAATCGACAACGGGGTACAAGGTCAGTTATGTCTTTACAGGGGATAGAAGCTTTATCCAGATCTTTTTTCCGTGGGAGGTTTCAAGACCTTTCACTAGCGCCCACACTCTCTATCGCTGTGTCGAGTACGACATCGAAAGGAAAACAAAGCACTCGGGCAGTCTGAGCTCCCTCGCGCCGACGGGATCGCAAAAAGCCTTCTGTCCGCCGCGCCGCAAATGCCATAGCCCAAACTCAAGCTACATGCTCAACCGGGGCTATGTCCACACCACCATCATCAGCAGCAAATGCCAAGGACAGACCCTGCTCTCCCACCTGGCAAGCCTTTACTCCCACTCAACCCCACACGCTTGGCAACAGAAACTGGACAACGCCGAAGTCACCCTCAACGGGGTCACCGCCACCGGAAGCGAATCAGTCGCTTTGGGCCAAACCCTTGTCTGGAACCGTCCACCCTGGATCGAACCCGACTCCCCTCAGCACTTCGAAGTCCTGTTTGAAGACCCCCATTTGTTGGCCCTCAACAAACCCAGCGGGCTGCCCACCCTCCCCGGCGGCGGCTTCATGGAAAACACCCTCCTGCGCTGCTTTCAAAAGCTAACCCGCAACGCAAACCCTGTCCACCGGTTAGGCCGAGCCACCACCGGCATCGTTCTCTTCGCCAAAACACCGCAGGCGGCCTCTAATCTATTCGCAAACTGGAACACACCCAAAATTCAAAAAATCTACC
>JACMLA010000100.1 GCA_014379815.1 Bryobacteraceae bacterium
AAGAGCGGTTGTTTGAGCCCTTCACGCAAGGTGAGAGTTCAACCAGCCGGAAATATGGCGGAACGGGTTTGGGTCTCGTAATCAGCCGCCGTTTCGCGCAAATGATGGGCGGGGACATTTCGGTGGTTTCCAATGCCGGCCATGGATCCAGTTTTACTCTGATCCTGCCCCGCTCTGCTCCGACCGAGGGAAGCCTCGAGACGGAAACTGTCCTGGCCACAACTTCCGGCAAAGCTGCGAGGTCGACCGTGCTGGTGATTGACGACGATCCCAGCGTTCATGAGGTTCTCGTCCGATCCCTGGCAAAGCACGACCTCAACGTTGAAAGCGCCTTCGACGGACAGGAAGGACTAAGGCTGGCCCGGACACTACACCCTTACGCGATCACACTTGACGTGACGCTTCCCGGCATCGACGGCTGGACTGTCCTCGCGGCCCTCAAGTCGGATCCTCAGCTGGCGGATATTCCAGTAGTAATGCTGACCATGGTGGATAACAGGAATCTCGGTTACGCGCTTGGCGCGGCGGACTACCTGATCAAACCCATCGATCGCGAACGCCTCGCAGCGGCCCTGATGCGATTTGGGGGAGCGAGTCCGCGCACTGCGCTCGTCGTGGAAGATGACCCGGATTCACGGGAGGTTCTGCGCAGACTTCTCGAGCAGGATGGATGGATCGTGGACGAAGCCGAGAATGGTCGGGCGGCGCTTGCACACCTGGACAAGACTCCTCCGTCTGTAATTCTCCTCGACCTGATGATGCCCGAAATGGATGGATTTGAATTTATTGAGGAGCTCCGCGCAAGAGCGCACTTCCGAAAAGTTCCGATTATCGTTGTGACCGCCCGTGAACTTAGCCAGGACGAACGCCAGCGCCTCAGCGGCCACGTGGAAAAAGTACTGCAGAAAACCTCCTATACCAGGGAAGAACTACTGCAACAGGTAAACGAACTTCTCACGATTCACAGGAGTATCCCGAAGGCTGGCTGACCTCGATCGAGGGGTGCTGTCAAGAGTTGGCCCGACTCTCCGTAGCGGCGCGTAAAGAGTTGATTGTGAACAGGGTTGCCGCAACCTGCGTGCTACCATCAACGTCATAATGGCCAGCGAATACGTGTCGGGAATCAAACGCTTTTTGTTGTGGGATTACTCCCGGGCCACGTGGCAGTACGACGTCATGGTCGCTTTGATACTGGTCTTTATTTTCACTACACCGCGCGATCTATTCCACGATCAACCTAAAGTCAGCAACATTGTCCGGCTTCCGGCGGAGGGCGGCGCGGACCTTTTCTGGGTGGACTCGGAATTGCTCGACAATGTTGCGGCTGACAAGCTCGTGGCCAAAGTCGAGCAGGAACTGAAGTCCCGTTTCGGCAGGCAGGAGAAGGTGCTGCGGCTGGAGCGAGTTCCCACCGAGCATGAAGTTAAGGGTTACCTGGCATTTACAAAGCCCTGACAAGGAAGGTTTATGCGCGATACCCTCTGTGCTCTCCTGATTACGCTGGTCACCGCTGTATCCCTTGACGCCACCTCCGGCGTTGATGCAGTGTTCTCAAAAATGGACTCAGCCTCGCCGGATTTTACCGGCATAAGCGCGGACATCACACGCATTAACTACACGAAAGTGCTCGATGAGAAATTAACAGAGGCAGGCACAATCAAGCTGCGGAAACGTGGCAAGGATTTGCAATTCAGAATCGATTTCTCTAAGCCCGATGCGAAGATCATCTTGTTCCGTGGTCGCAAGGCTGAGATGTACTTTCCAAAACTGCAGACGGTGCAGGAATACGACCTGGGCAAACAGCGAAGTCTGGTCGATCAGTTCCTGCTTGTCGGATTCGGCACGGCCGGGAAAGAGCTGAGCGCAAACTACAAGACGGTTTACGGGGGCGAGGAGACTGTGGCCGGCCAGAAAACCTGGAAACTGCAGCTCACACCGCTTAACACCAAAATCCGTGAAAATTTGAAACAACTTGAGTTGTGGATCAGCGAAACCGGCGGTTATCCGGTGCAGCAGAGGTTCATCCAGGCCTCTGGCGACTACAACATGGTCACCTATTCCAGCGTGAAACTGAACCCAGTCGTCTCAGATGAAGATCTGAAGCTGAAGCTGCCGAAAGGCGTCAAACGGGAGACGCCACAGAAGTGACCGCGATAGAAACACCTTTACAAGCTCCGCTAATCCCAGGCGCAGCTCCTGCTAAAACGTTAGGTGGACGACTCCCTTTTCTCGACTGGACTCGTGGAATGGCGGCCACGATCATGCTCCAGGGGCATGTCCTCCACTCGTTCGCACGGCCCGACCTAAGGTCGTCCGGTCCGTGGGTAATATCCCAGTTTATTGGCGGGCTCACTCCTGCAATCTTTCTTTTTTTAACCGGCGTCACTCTGGCTTTCGGACTTGACGGTCGC
>JACMLA010000844.1 GCA_014379815.1 Bryobacteraceae bacterium
GCCTGAGTTTTTACCGCCTTGCGAAGTTCAAATTGCAGCTTCCATTTGTTATCGCTGAGCCTCGAGTCGGCCCAGATTTCGAGAGTGCCGACTTCGGTCAGACGTGCTCCGAGGCGAACGGGGACGGCGCGTTCCTCCGTTCGTTTCCCGAATCGGATGACAGCTTCCAGCGGCGCGTGTACGTGCAATTCTGTGTCGCTGCGCTGAAATTCCACTGTGTCGCCGAGCTGATCTTCAGTGCGGAGCAGTGAGGAGTACAGGCGAAACGAAACGGGGCGATTCGCGATCAGCTGCAGTTCTTCACGATCGATTGCCAGGGTGGACCCTTCTTCGGTCCCACGCGGCAACAGGCAAACCGTTTTAATTGTTTCGCCCGTACCGCCTATGCCGATGTAGTAAGCACGGGGCAGGCCGCCGCGCACCAGTAGACCGGCACCAGTTGAGCGAACGTAAGAATAGTAGGCAGCTCCAACCGCGACGGCCAGATCGAGGTCGCGGTTCTCGAGTACCAGAGGGCGCTTGCCATACCAGCGCTCGATCACGTCGACGACGCGGTCGCGGCAGACATCGGGGATGAAGAAGCCTCCGTTAAACAGGATGGCGTCAGGCTGTGCGCCCGAGGTCGAGAGGAAGGCCGCGAGGTGGCGCGTGACGGCAGGATCAGAGACGTATGGAAGACCGAGCTCGCGGAACAGGCTGCGCTTCTCCTCTTTCGGCCGATCGTCGGAGGAACAGAACGGCAGGAAGCCTTCGAGCGTCAGCTCAAGAACTTCGGCTCTGGTGATCTCGGTTCGGAGTGTGCCACCAATGAGCCCGGTGCCAGCTCCAAGGACGGTGATTTCGACTTTGTCCAGAGTGGGGGATTCGAGAAGGCGCTCTTTTGCGGCGGCGCACTGGCGTCTGAGCGCGGAACGCTGGCGCAAAGAAAGTGCTGTGCCGAGCTTAGTTTCCACCAGCCACGTTAGTGTGAGATCAAGGTTGTCGCCGCCGAGCAAAAGATGTTTGCCAACGGCTGTGCGGGTGAAACTGACGCGATCTCCTTCTCGGTCGACACGCACAAGAGTGAAGTCCGTGGTGCCGCCGCCGACGTCGCACACCAGAACAATCTGGCCGTCGAAGAGCAGCTTCTGTCCCTGAGCCAAATGATTCGCAATCCAGGAGTAAAACGCGGCGACCGGCTCTTCGAGCAGTGTGAGATTGCTGATGCCTGCTTCCTTCGCGGCTTGAACGGTAAGTTCCCGCGCTTCTTCATCGAAGGAGGCGGGAACTGTGAGGACGACGTTTTGTTCCGCTATCGCCTGGTGTCCGGCTGATTCAAAAGCCTCACGCATGTGCCGTATGTAGCGCCCGGAGACTTCTACTGGTGAGAGCACCCGCCCGGTTTCCTGTGCGTCCCAAGGCAGGATTTTGGCTGTGCGATCTACGTCCGGGTTAGAGAGCCAGGACTTTGCCGAGTGCACGGACCGGGTAGGCACAAGCGCCCCTTGTTCGCGTGCGTAGACTCCGGTGTAGGTCGTAGCGTCATCGCCAAGGTAGAGGAATGAAGGCAGTGTGCGCTGAGGTTCGATAAAACCTTGTCGCACATGTTGCGGAATAGGCAGGATGTGGATCGGGGGAAAATCTGCTCCATCGGCCTCGGCGGGATCGATCCACGCCACGGCGGAGTTGGTTGTTCCAAGATCGATGCCGATGTTCACTGCGCCACCCGCTCCCGAACGTTGAACTCGAGCTTCCAGCGGCGTCCATCACGGGCCACGCACCATAGCTGGAGCACCCCGGTTTCGGTTACCGTTGTTTCCAAAGTGACGCGGACGATGTCACCGCCACTGGAGCCGCTGTCGGCAGTCAGGTTGACTTCCACAGGGGACAGTTCTTCGAGGTCTTCGGTGACCGATTCGAGCATGGTGCCAGGAGGGTCGGTCTTCCGGATGGCTGAGGTGAAGAACCGGAACTCGGCAGGCTCGCCAACGATGAGGCCGAATTCCCGGTCTGGGAACTGGTGGCCGGTACCCTCCTCCATGCCAAACGGAGCTACCGTAAGTGCCTTTAACGGCGCGGGTAAGCCGGGCACGGCTGGCATGGAAGTCTCGATCCCGACGTAGTACGTTCGGGGCACGCCGCCCCGGATGCGCACGCCGCGTCCCTGCCTCGAGAGGCCATAGTAGGCAGCTCCGCGCGACACAGCGTGCATCAGGTTTTCACCCGTGAGAACGCGGACAGGGGGCTTGCCTTCACCGGAGAGCCAGGAATTGAGAACTTGCAAAAGGCGATCCCGTACGAGGCCCGCACGAAGCACGCCTCCGTTAAACAGAATGTGTGTGGGTGCGGCGAACCCAGTCTGGGACTGGTGCAGAAACCTGGCGAGATGCCTCGTGATCGCAGCGTCGCTTGCATACGGAAGCCCAATTTCCTGGAGTCCGACCCGGCGTCGCCCTTGCGGCAGGTCGTTCTTCGAAACTGCGGGAAAGAATCCGTCGAGCAGCAGGGAATGCACTTCATCACGCGTTACCCGAACTTTGATAGTCCCGCCGATCAGGCCTGTACCGCGACCGAGGATGGTTACGCCATGCTCGGCTGATTCATTGGCAGGATCCAGTAGTCGCTCTTTGGCAACGCGGCACTGCTGCCAGAGCGCATTAACTTGCACCGCATCGAGCCGGGTCCCTTTTGACCCCAGTTGCGCTTCGACCGTGCGGGCCAGAGCGAGATCCATGTTGTCGCCACCCAGCAGGATGTGTTCGCCCACAGCCACGCGATCCAGTTTCAGTTCACCCGCTTCTTCGGTTACTGCGATGAGGGTGAAATCTGTCGTACCGCCGCCGATATCGACAACGAGGATCAGATCCCCGACGGCAACCTGGTCGCGCCAGTTCGGATTTGCCTCGATCCACGAATAGAACGCCGCCTGCGGTTCTTCGAGGAGAACCAGATTTTTATAGCCAGCCTGCTCCGCTGCGTGAGCGGTGAGTTCGCGGGCCACTGCGTCGAAGGAGGCGGGCACCGTGACAAGGACGCTTTGCTCGCCAAATGGCGCCTCAGTATGTTTGGAGTCCCAGGCTTCACGGAGATGGTCGAGGTAAGCTTTGGATGCTGCGACAGGAGAGATCTTCCCCACGCCGTCTGGTGCCGTAAGAGGCAGGAGGGCGGCGGTTCGGTCTACGCCACTGGAAGAGAGCCAGGACTTCGCGGACGAGACCAGCCGTCCGGCGTTTTCTGCTCCGCGTTTCTGGGCGAGCTCCCCCGCGATAGCGACCGGCGTTTCATTCCAGGGAAGCGCGATGGAGCCTGCCGGGAACTCATTCGGGCCGGGTAAATATAAGAATGACGGAAGCAGACCTTCTTCGCGAACTTCTCCGGGGTTCGTTACCTGCGGGATTTCGAACTCGCAGACCGTTGCTGCTTCGTCCGCAGTGTCGAGAAACGACATCGCAGAGTTGGTAGTTCCCAGGTCGATGCCAATGATATAGCGCAACGGGCCTACTCGACTTCCACTTCAGCGGGCGCGAGGATGTGAGCCGTGCTGCTGGACACCTTCGGGAGGTCGACGCGCTCCACTTTCCAGCCTTTGTGACGCAGGATACCTTGTGTGACTTTACCGTCCGCAGGAACGTTGCCGAGCAGGCGGACCGTGCTGGGGTCGCGTGAGTCGACACGTGTTACGGTGTGCTCCACAGCGTCAATTACCGGTGCCAGAGTGACGTAACGCACGAGAGCGGCCCGGCTTTGCTCGTGCAGGGTACGGACAGCGGCGCCGACCTGGTCATCGGAGTAGGCAGAGATATCTTCCATGAAGAAGTCGATCAAGCGTGCATCACGCTGCAGAATCGCAAGGATCTGGAGGGCACCGTCGCTGGTCTTGATTTCCGGTACGGTTGGCTTCGGCGCGGCTTTCGGAGTGCTGGCTGCCTTTTCCGACGGTTTGACGAAACCAAATTCCGCGGCAATATCGGGGGGCAGGCCGCTTCCAAAAAGAATGGCGAAAAAGCTGCGGAAAGCAAAGGAAATGCGTGACAAAGAGTCCTCAGACTCACGATAACATCCGGCTGTGTCCACGGGCGGCAGGGGATTTGGTGTAACGTGTCGTGGTCCGATTCGTCATAAAGGAAGTGGCGTACCCCGCCTGCTGTTCCTGATTGCAATATAATTTCAACAGAGGTCAAAGGCCCACCCGCCCTTCGTTTTCCCCATGAGTCTACTTCAGCTTCGTTCGATCGCTGCGGTCGTGTTGACCGCTATCTCAGCGGGAGCCCAGGCTCCGACGACCGGGAACAAAGCAGGTGCGCCTGATAAACCGGACAAAGCGTCGGCGTACTATCACTTCTCCCTGGGGCATCTTTACTCGGAACTCGCAGGAGCGTACGGGAATAAGGGCGATTACCTGAACAAGGCGATTGACAACTTTCGTCTGGCAATGAAGGAAGACCCGGACGCGAGCTTTCTGGCCGAAGAGCTTTCCGATCTATACATCCAGTCGGGCAGGCTGCGAGAGGCGGTTACCGAAGCTGAGGAAGCGCTGAAGCAGAGTCCGTCCGATCTGAATTCCCGCCGCATTCTCGGGCGTATCTATACCCGCATGATTGGCGATTCGCAACAGGGTAAGGTCGACGAGACCATGCTGAAGAAGGCCATAGAGCAATACGAGAAGATCGTCGCGGCTCAGCCAAAGGACAACGATACGCTGCTGCTTTTGGGCAGGCTCCAGAAGATCGCGCAGAACTCAGTGGATGCTGAGAAAGCCTACAAGAAAGTTCTGGAGAACGACCCCGGTAACGAAGATGCAATGACGGGGCTGGCGATTGTGTACGCGGATCTGGGGAACAGCAAAGAAGCTTCGGATCTGTTGCGGAAGGTAGCGGAGAAGAGTCCCTCCTTGCGCACTTTGACAGCTCTTGCCGGGCAGTATGAGCAGATGCGGGAGTACGGTCTGGCAGCCGAAACACTTCGCCGGACTCTGGAAGTGGCGGCTGACAATATCGAGGTCCGTCGCGCGTTTGCTCAGAACCTGATGCTCTCCGACGACCTGAACGAAGCACTGAAGCAGTACACACAGATAACGCAAGAGGATCAGAAGGACTGGCAGTCGTGGTTGCGCATCTCACAGATTTACCGCCAGAAGCGGGACTTTGTGAAAGCCGGGGAAGCTGGAGCAAAAGCGCAGGCAATCGAGCCTGGTAGTCTCGACGTCCGGTACAACCAGGTAAGTCTGCTGGAAGCACAAGGCAAACCTCAGGAAGCAATTGATCTGCTCGCCGGATTGCTCGGCACGACGGCTAAACGGAACTACAGTGCGAACGAGCGGAGCAACAGGATCGTTCTTCTGGAGAGGCTCGGGGCCATGTATCGTGGCACTGAGACTTACGACAAAGCAGTCGAAATGTACCGCCAGATTGCAGAACTGGAACCGGGAGCAGCTGGTAAAGTGTCGGCTCAGATTGCCGACACCTACCGATCGTCCAAACAGTTTGCGAAAGCAACGGAAGAAATCGACGTAGCAGCCAAAAAGTACCCGGAGGATCGAGCGGTGCGGAGTGTTCGCGCTTCTATTCTCGCCGAGACCGGGAAGACCGACGAAGCGATCGCCGAAACGAAGAAGCTGTTCGACGGCAAGTCGGACCGCGAGACCTGGATTACGCTAGCCCAGATCTATGAGAAGGGCAAAAACTACGGCGAGATGGCAAAGTCGATCGATGAAGCAGAAAAGCTATCGACCGACAAAGATGAGAAGGAAACGATCGCGTTTATGCGGGGCGCGATGCTGGAAAAGCTGAAAAACTGGGATGCCGCAGAGATAGAATTTCGGAAAGTTCTGGAGATGAACCCCAGAAACACGTCGGCGTTAAACTATCTCGGCTATATGCTGGCCGACCGGAACGTGCGGCTCTCCGAAGCGCTGCAATTGATCCGGCAGGCAATCGACGTGGAGCCGGAGAATGGTGCCTATCTCGACAGCCTTGGCTGGGTGTACTACCGGCTGAATGATCTGGAGAATGCCGAGCTTTACCTCCAGCGCGCGATTGAGCGTTTCTCCAAAGATCCAACGGTGCATGACCATCTGGGAGATGTTTATGCGAAGAAGGGTCGCCTGAAAGATGCCATCGCCCAGTGGCAGAATTCTTTGCAGGAGTGGCAGAACGCCTCCGCGAGTGAGATGGACAACGGCGAGATGGCGAAGGTGCAAAAGAAGCTGGAAAGTGCACGCGTTCGACTGGCGAGAGAGACCGGTAGCGGTTCCCCGCAGCGTCAGCCTTGAAGTTGGAGACTGAGACGTTAACATAAGTTTGGCGTCGCGCGTGTAACGGCGATTGCCTTTGCTCTATGCGCAAACTGTCTGCACGGCTACTTTGTCTTTTAGTTGTTGTGTCGATTGCTGCGTTCGCGCAGGACGAATCGACGCCTCCGCCTCTTAAGCCTGTTCCTGAGCTCGACGACGCTCAGATGGAACAGTTCTTAAAGACCTCGCAAATCACCGGGCGAAAGAAGCTCTCAGAAGGAATCACAGGAGCCGAACGGGCTACCCTGACTGATGGAACGCTGGTTCATGATGCCCAGATCCAGTGCGTGGATGTTTTTAAGCCGGTTTGGAAAGGCTCAGAAGGCACGGCCGAGAAGAACTTCCGGGATAGCTGGAAGTTCAACGTTGCGGCGTTTCGAATCGGCCGGATCATTGGATTGCGCAACATCCCTATGTCGGTTGAGCGCGAAGTGGACGGCAAGCCCTGCTCTATTACCTGGTGGGTCGACAACGTCTGGATGGACGAGGCTGGCCGGCGAGCCAAGGGCATTAAGCCACCCGCTTCAGACAAGTGGATTAATCAGCTGAATGCAGTCCGGACCTTCGATCAGCTAATCTACAATACGGATCGCAATCAGGGCAATTTGCTGATCACTCCGGAATGGGGTCTGTGGATGATTGACCATACCCGGGCGTTTCGAACTCACCCGAGGCTGATGACCGTGGAGCCACTTCGCCGGATCGATCAGCAGCTTTTACAATCGCTGCGCAAGCTGGATCGTATGACTCTGGTGAAAGAAGCTGGGCCGTGGCTTCGTACGGAAGAAGTAAGTGCAATCCTGATAAGGCGAAATTTAATCGTCAAGTTTTTCGAGAGCGAAATTAAAACCAAAGGAGAGGAATCGGTACTGACCGGGCTTCCGCGTAAGACACCCGCCGTCAGTGTCCCGTAGGCTGGCAATTTCCAGTCAATCTGCAGCTACCTTACATGATCATGATCGAAACGACACGACGGACGCTGGCCGTCGCATTTCTGGCTGTTTCGCTGGTTGCTGCCCAGGATAATCCGACAGCAGGGCAAGCAAATCCTTCCCGAATCGGGGAGATTGAGGCAGCACGGCGCAAGAAGGCTGAGGCCTTGCGCGACGAACCAAAATCAAAACTCGAAGAGGGCTTGATCGTTATTAAAGAACGACGCCTTCTGGATAAATGGCAGTATGGCTGGGGAGGAGTAAGGCCCCGAATTGGCGCGCTGGTCACCGGTTCAGGATTTGCTGCAGGTCCTGAGTATCTCCGTGACGATCTCAAACGCGGGAACGTGCGAGTCCGGCTTACCACGCAGTTTTCCGCGAGCTTGTACCAGCTGTACGATGCGGAGCTCGCTTTTCCAAAACTCGCGGAAGACAGGGTGTTTGTGAGTCTCGGCGCACGACACCGGAACTACCCCCGAATGCAGTATTACGGGCCCGGACCTGATTCCAGGCAGACTGGTCGCAGCGATTACCGTCTGGAAGACACGCGGTATGGATTTGTTGTCGGGATGCGGCCCATTCCACAGGTTCGTTTTGGAGTTACTGGCGACCTGCTTCAGGTGAATATCGGGGCAGGCACAAGTCCACGATGGATCTCGGCGGATCAGCAGTACACAGAGGCACAGACTCCAGGAATTCAGAGGCAGACCGACTTTTTGCAAGGCGGTGTGTTCGGAACGATTGATACACGGGACGTCCCTGGCGGACCAAAGTCGGGTACGCTCCTGCATGCGGAGTACACCTACAACAAAGACATCGACCTCGAACAGAATACGCACAAGAGGTTAAACCTTGAAGCGCAGCAGTATATTCCTTTCTTCAATAAGAGGCGGGTAATTGCGTTGCGAGGCAGGTCTGAGGTTACGTACAAGAATCCAGGTCAGGTTGTGCCGTTCTATCTGCAGCCTCAGCTGGGTGGTTCCAACGATCTGCGCGGTTTCCGGCCGTTCCGCTTCTACGATGACAACCTGATTGTGTTCAATGCGGAATATCGGTATGAAGTGTTCGCGGGTATGGATATGGCCGTGTTCGGCGACGCAGGCAAAGTCTTCAAATCGAAGAATGACTGGAATTTGCACGACCTCGAAGGGTCATATGGGGTAGGTATGCGGTTCAATGCGCGCAACGCTGTCTTTATGCGTTTGGATGTAGGATTCAGTCACGAAGGATTTCAGGTATGGCTCAAGTTCAACAACGTTTTTTAGTCGCAATTGCGCTAAGTGCAGTAGGCACTCTGCTGACGCCCTCTGCAGAAGCCCGGAAGTTTTACGATGACGATCCGTTGTTGACAGTCCCGAAGCCGATGCCGGTGAAAGAAGTCAAGCGGCGGCGAACCAGTGACATCTACGACTATTTTCTGAATACTCTTGCCAGGCCGGGTGAGAAGCAACTGCCCGGGAAGTTAACCCGGGCCATGGATACCAACACCCTGGACGAGATCCCGAACGGTCCGTGGTACAACAACCGCCACGGGAAGAAGAGGATGACGATCGAGGAATTGCTTCGCGGCCCAAACACGTCACCGGCACCGTCGATGACCGGCAGCTGGGAAGTAACGGCAGCAAAAACAGAAGGCGTGACCCCCGGATTCACGATCAAGGACTCAAATGGCAGACGGTATCAGGTCAAGTTTGACGCGCTTGATAGTTACGAGCTTGGGACCGGTGCCGACGTTATGGGAAGTAAGTTTTTCTGGGCGTTTGGTTTTTGGGTTCCCCAGAATTTCCTCGTCTACTTTCCACTGGAGCAGTTGCGCGTTCCGCAGGGAACAAAATTCGTAGACAAGCGTGGACAGGAGCGGGACCTCATCCAGAAAGACGTTGACGACATTATGGCTCCAGTGAAAAAGGATTCGCAGGGCCGGTACAGGGCGGTGGCCAGTGCCTATCTGGAAGGCAGCCCTGTTGGGCCGTGGAAGTTTAATGGCACCCGGACTGACGATCCAAATGACACGGTGCCTCACGAACACCTGCGTGTGCTTCGAGGGATGCGAGTTTTTGATTCGTGGGTGAACCACCACGATTCCAAAGCACTGAACAGCCTCGACACTGTAGTTGCCGGACCGGACGGAAAGTACGTACGGCATCATCTGATCGACTTCAGTTCAACTTTCGGTGCTGAGGCATTCGAGCCCAAGAGTCCGCGCGCCGGCTATGTGTATTTGCTGGACTGGCGTGATTCCACACGGACGTTCCTGACGCTCGGACTTGCTCCCGCACCCTGGACCCGGGCCCACTACGAACACGTTCAAGGGGCTGGCCGGCTGGAATCCAAAGTCTTCGATCCCGAGCAGTGGAAACCGAACTACTACAGCCCGGCCTTTGAGAATATGCTGCCCGACGATGCGTTCTGGGCTGCGAAAACGATCATGCGCTTCACGGAACCAGAGATTCGCGCCATCATGCAGACGTGTGAGTATTCCGATAAGGAAGGCCTCGAGTATCTGATTAAGGTTATGGTGGAACGCCAGCAGAAGATCGGCAAGACGTGGTTTAGCAAAGTCTTGCCATTAGACAATTTCCGTGTCGCAGACGGACAGTTGCAGTTCGACGATCTGGACCAGCAGTATGGCTTCGTTCCCAAACGGGACTTTACGATTGCGTGGTCGAACTTCGACAATGATTCGGAGAAGAAGACAGCTCTTGCTACGGGAGCACAGATTCCGCGGTCGACATCAGCCTACATTGCGGCCGATATTCATGCGGGCAATCCGTCTATGGCAGTGACGGTTTACCTGAAACGCAACGGAGACAACAGGGAACTGGTTGGCATTGAACGGACGTGGCCCCAGGAATCGCTGGCATCACGGCTGAGATGACGCCGTCGGAGATGACGCGAGCTTTTTCGTGTCTGTTGTTCCTGACGATCTCGTGCGGGGTCCAGGCACAAAGCTTTGTCACGTATGTAGGGGAGCTTGGGACCGATCACGTCACTCTCGCCTGGGGTACGACGGCGGCAGACAACACCATTGGCCGCAGTTCGAAGTCGCACGGCAGTGCGGTGGTGAGAGTTGGCACTGTCGAGAACACAGTAACGGATCAAAACTGGACGACGATTAGCGGCCTGCAGCCAGACACCGAGTATGAATACGAAGTCCGATTGAACGGGCGAAAGATCGGCGGGTCGACGATACGGACGTGGGCTGCGCAAGCGGAGAAGCTACGGTTCTTTGTCATCGGCGACTACGGTATCGGGGATGAAGCGCAAGTCCGGATTGGCCAGGCGATGGCCAAAGAATTTGACCGGCTGCAGGGCGACAATCCAGTTCGTTTTGTGATCACAACCGGGGACAACATCTACGGTCAATTTGGTTTTGGTCTGCGATTCACGCGGACCGGAGATAAAGATACCGAGTGGGGGCGGAAGTTCTTTGGTCCTTATGGTCCGGTGCTGGCCAGAATCCCGTTCTATCCCTCGCTCGGCAATCATGATGGAAACGAGACCGAATCCAGGGCAGATCTGGCGCAGTATCTGGACAACTTCTTCTTCCCCAGCCCGCAACCGGCGCGCTACTACCGCTTCTCGTACGGCAACCTGGCCGATTTCTTTGCCCTTGACTCGACAACCAACGCAGAAACAGGACCAACGCGCCCTGCGTTTTTGGATAACGGTGATCAGACAAAATGGCTTGCTCTGAATTTGAGTGAGTCGCGCGCGCCCTGGAAAGTACCGTACTTTCACCATCCGCCCTTCAATGCGGGTCCCCGGCATCCAGCGGCCAAAGAAGACCTGCTTCACTGGCTCCGTCTGTTTGAGAAAGGTGACGTGAAGGTCGTGTTCAACGGCCACGAGCACAATTACCAGCACAGTTTCCTGAACGGAGCTACTGGAGGGATTCGTTACGTAATTTCCGGCTCTGGTGGTGAGTTGCGGGAAGCCGATGTCACGAGTCAGATGCGGCGAGCGGAGATTGAAGCGTGGGCGCCGGTAAACGAGTTCCTATCGGTAGAGATTGAAGGCAAAGAGATGCGTGTGATGCCTGTTGGTGCCCAGCCCTTCGATGTGCTGGATCGGGATCGCCGTAAGGTAAGCATGCCTCTGCGAGTGAAGATTCCCTAGACACCTTGGGACGACCCTGGGACAACCATGGCGAGTGGATCCCAACATGCCGTACAATGAAAGGGTCTCAGAAGGAGGAAGCATGGGTACACTTCAACTGCCTGAACTCATGGTGATCCTTGGTATTGCTGTTTTGCTGTTTGGCGGCAAGAAGATACCAGAGGTCGCGAGAGGTTTGGGCGAAGGCATCAAAAACTTCAAGAACGCGCTGAAGGCGGAAGACAAGCCGGCTTCACCCGTGGAAGAGAAGAAGCAGGCATAAAGCTCGCCCGGGCACCCTTCGTGGGTGGTCTGGGGCCGGTAACGGCAGTAAAAATCACGTTCCCGCTGGCAATATCGCGGGTTCCAATAGATATGGCAGAGAGCCCCGCGTGTGTTGTTCCGCGGGGCCTTGCTTTTTTGTCCGTCCGAAAAATCCGTCCACTAAGCCTTGGCAGGCGCTTTGGCGACCTTTGGCGGGACGATAGCGTCCTTCACAGACTTCGCAATCCGAAACTTCACGACCTTCTTAGCAGGGATCTTAATTGCTTCGCCGGTTGCCGGATTGCGACCGGTGCGGGCCTTGCGTTCCACGCGGACAAGGCGACCGATTCCAGGCATAACGAACATGCCTTTCTTCTTGGTTTCACGAACTGCCATTTCTGCAAACCTTGAAAGGATTTGCTTTGCTACCTTTGTCGGAATTTGTGCGTCTTCGGCGAGTTCGCGAATAATCTGAGTCTGGGTCATTCTGGGTGCTTCAGCCATACGTATCAGGGTCTCCCTTGGTCGGCCGAAATGTTTGGTCCAAACATTTCTGACCGGAAATGCAAGTTAATGATACGGTACGGTTACGTCGATGTAAAGAGAAATGCGCTCAAAAAGGCCACTTTGGGCGGATTTCTGGCTTGAGGGGTGCTGGAAGGCCCGAAATTCGGGCCTTTTCTTGTGGCTTAGGCGCTTGCGGCAACGCGGAGGGGCGTTTGCGCAGGATCCGGAATCGAGAGTGCGCTGCGCACCGCGACCTCAAGCTTCGCCGTGGTTTCCGGATGCTCCTTGAGAAACACGCGTGCGTTTTCGCGGCCCTGACCGATGCGCTCACCCGCGAAACTGAACCAGGAGCCGCTTTTCTCGAGGACGTTGTGTGCGGCACCGAGGTCCAGCAAGTCAGACTCGCGGGAGAAACCGTAGCCGTGGATCAGGTCAACCTCGACTTCCTTAAACGGGGACGCGACTTTGTTCTTAACGATCTTTACCTTAGTCCGATTGCCAACGATCTGGTCCCCATCTTTGATTGTTGCTGCGCGCCGAACCTCAACACGGATAGAAGCGTAGAACTTCAGTGCGCGACCGCCGGTAGTGGTTTCGGGATTTCCGAACATCACACCGATCTTTTCGCGCAACTGGTTAATGAAGACAAGACAAGTATTGGTACGGGACAACAGGCCAGCTAATTTCCTCAGAGCCTGAGACATAAGTCTGGCCTGCAAGCCGATGAACGCATCTCCAATCTCACCTTCGAGTTCCGTTTTGGGGACGAGGGCAGCGACGGAATCGATCACAATCAGGTCGACCGCCCCTGTCGTTGCCAGACTTGCTGCGATTTCCAGAGCCTGTTCTCCGCAATCGGGCTGAGAGACGATCAGGTTGTCGATATCGACGCCAAGAGCGCGCGCGTACTTCGGATCGAGAGCGTGTTCGGCGTCGATGAACGCTGCATAGCCGCCTAGCTTTTGTGCTTCGGCGATCAGATGGAGAGTCAGTGTGGTCTTTCCGGAAGATTCCGGGCCGTACACTTCAATGATGCGACCCCGGGGAAATCCCCCAACTCCCAAAGCGTGGTCGATGGAAAGCGAGCCGCTCGGGATCACGCTGACCGGCAGAGCGCTTTGCGAGCCCAGCAGGAGCACGGATCCCTTTCCGAACTGTTTGTCCATCTGTCCGAGCGCGGTTAGAATAGCTCGTTTGCGATCTTCTGCTGGCATTGTGTTCTGTTGTTCCTCGTGAGTGTCGTACTGAAGAAAAGTGGCGGGACTTGTCAGGGTTTCTCACAGAGTTTTGGGGTCGTTTGGCGATCGCTGCCGATGGTACGATGAAATGGTTGTCGAGCGGGGCGGTTAGCTCAGTTGGTTAGAGCGCCTGCCTTACAAGCAGGAAGTCTGGGGTTCGAGTCCCTAACCGCCCACCACCCCAAACAGGACCCCCCATGAATGAACCGAAACTCACGCTGAATAACACGCAGGATTATCGCGAAAACTACGCGAACAGTATTCAGGTGCGTGTGAACTTGTGGGATTTCTTCCTGACGTTTGGCACGTTGACGCAGAACTCGCCGGATGCTGTGTTTATTGAAAACTTCCAGGGAGTTTATCTCAGCCCGCAGCAGGCGAAGGCTTTGTTGAACATCATGCAGCAGAACGTGTCCCAATACGAGGCCACGTTCGGAGAAATCCAGCTGGAACCACAGGGTCCTGGCCAGCAGGGAAAGGTTATTCAGTAAACCGGCTGACCGATGACGCGGTCCGGTCGCGCGTACGTTCTCTCGCTAGCTGCGTTCTATCTGCTCTTCCTGCTGGCACTGCTCGCTTTGCACTGGCCTTTTCTTTCCCTTCCTTATTTCTGGGATGAACTGGGCCAGTTTGTGCCAGCCGCGTTGGATATCTACACCGCAGGTGCGTGGATCCCCAAGACTACGCTGCCTAACGTTCATCCTCCTGGTGTCATGGCCTGGCTTGCTCTGGCATGGAGCGCAGCCGGCTATTCCATCGCAACAACTCGTGTCGCAATGCTGCTGGTCGCCGCCGCAGGCGTGCTTGCAACGTTTTTGTTGACGATTGAGTTATGTCGCGATCTGCCCGGGGCGCCTGCTTTTGCAGCTCCGGGACTGCTGCTTGCCTCTCCTCTGTTCTGGTCGCAATCCATGATGGCGCAACTGGACATGCCCGCGATGACGTTTACCTGTCTCGCACTCTGGCTATTTCTTCGGGGACAAATTGTAGTTTCTGCGTTGGTCTGCACTGCGCTGGTGTTGTGCAAAGAGACAAGCTTGCCCGTGCCATTTGTCTTTGCCTGCTTCCTGATCTACGAACGTCGTTATCTGGCGGCCCTCTGGTTTTTGATTCCTTTGCTGGCGCTTGGTACCTGGCTGGTGGTGCTCCATCAGGCGACTGGCCATTGGCTCGGGAACGCGGAATTCACGCATTACAACGTCGCCTTTCAGCTGCATCCAGTTCGACTGCCACTGACGGTTTTGCGCCGATTGTGGTATCTGCTTGGGGATAATCTACATTTTTTGGGAACTGCCGCGATCATTTACGCACTCCGTAAAACGCCTGTATTCCGGACGCGGGAATGGCGTGTGGTGCTTGGAGTCGCCACGCTGCAGACCGCCGTGGTGTGTGCACTTGGGGGAGCGGCTCTGGAGCGGTATCTCCTCCCTGTGATCCCGCTGTTTTACGCTGCGGTGTCTGTAGGATTCAGCACGCTAATAC